>NZ_VTZO01000028.1:0-1478 GCF_008369545.1 Pseudocitrobacter sp. 73
AACACATGTATTTCCGATCGTCCGGAAAAAAAACGGCACCTTCAGAAAAAAAAACACATAAAAAACAGCAATATATAAAAACCCCCTCTTATCTAATAAAAGATCCCCCTTAAGAGGGGGATCTTTTAGATTTTAGATCCCTTCCTTCGGTCGGGCATTTTGGGGGTCAAGGTTCGCCATTGGCGACCGCGCAGCGGTTTAACCTTGACGCTCAAAATGCCCATCCAAGCTAGTTATGGGTGATGGTTCGCATAGCGAGCCATCACCCTGTTAGACAGGTTTTTTGCCTTTGGGGTTTCGGGGCAGAGCCCTGAACCAGTCACAGAGAGACGCGGAGCGTCCCCTCTGTGTGTACTGGCTTATATTAACCTTTTCTTCTTTTTCTGTATGTGTCCAAGCCATTTTGAAATCACAAAAAAAAAATTGAAGACGCAAAACTTAAATACTATACTCAAAATCAAAATTGAGTTCCTATTATTCTCTCTGGAGTATTTATGGCTGGCGTTAAAAGGTTTAGTTCTGACATCGAAAACAAACTTAACAAATTGTTTTATATGGGTTATGTAGAGTTTGAAAGATGGGAAATTCTATGCTGGTTTGGCGTTGAAAAAATTACCAAATCTGTTTGGGCAGGCCTTTTTGAACAATGGTCATCTTGGTTTGATGATGGTGATTGCCCGGCTATTAATATTGTTCGCTGTGACGGAACTACTGCTACTCAAAAATACATTTTGATTCGCTCAGATCGTATTCAAGATCTGACTGAATTTTCAGAATAAAACCCGCTTAACAGGTGGTTGGCCTCACTTCGTGAAACCAACCACCTTCACCAAGTATGGGGTCACTACAAGCCGTCAAGAGTCGCTACGCTACTGCTCTTGACCGCTTTCCGTTCCTGAAAACATAGCCATGATTCGACGTTGAATCTCACCATCTTTGTTGACTAATGTTTTTGTTAAAAAAGCAGCGTAAGGCTTGGCATTATCGTAACCCTTCCAGACTTCATGTGGGTTTAGCGCGTACGCACAGACTCTTCCTGTCACTGGTATTTTTACTAAAGCGTGCATTTCCTCAAGATATTTAACCCAATTACGTATCGTTCTCGTTGTGACGTTGAATTGTTCTGCAAGAAATGTTTGGTCTGCAACGACAGCGCCGCAAGAACCATCGATGTGTTGGGCAAGATAGGTATAAAACCCAAATGCCGCAGAATTGCCTTTAGCGAGCTCTGCAAGCCGTTTCCAGCCCAAAGGGTATACCTGAGTGAAGTTTTGGTTCTTCTGAGCTTCTAGCCGCTCTCTATCGCGTTTTTCTTCCTGATGTTGAAGATCTGCTTTCCTGATCTCTCTTTGCTTTTCAGTGATTACATCCTGACTTCTCATTTTCTTTCCTATCAATCGGAAAACTTAATCTGATTATAGGAAAGTAAAACGCACAATAAAAGAAAATATTTTTCCTAAAAACCGAGGAAACACATG
>NZ_VTZO01000029.1:0-26737 GCF_008369545.1 Pseudocitrobacter sp. 73
CCATTGGACCTCAAACCCCAATTATTGAGCATTCAAACAGGCAATAGGGTATGCGCTTGCGCATGGAAGGCGGCTCACTGAGCTTACATATGCCACTAAGGTTAGCCGCCGATGCCCGGCAAAGCCGGTTCAGGATCAATAGGGATCCTCTATCGCCCCTTCATCCTGCTAAGCCATACCCGCTATAAGCGCCACAGAATCGTCTATGAGCGGTCGGAGTGGTCACAACAAGGCTTTGCCGCAGTTGTGGCGTATCTCCGCGTTAGCGGGCCGTATGGGCCGCTTACGAGCGATACAGTGCAATTCTTTCAGCGACGTCATTCTGACGCATCCAGCAATGCTGGACTTGTCCAATCCTTTGTAAACCATCAGGCCAGCTGATTGCTTACAAAGGATTCCTGTCAAATGCCCCATGCTTTAGCGTGGGGAGCTACCTTTGAGGCGCGTAGCGCCGGTGGTTTTGAGTTATCCACTTTTCAAAGGGGATAACAGTAATGTTTATGTTTTATTTGCCTGCTTTTAAGTATGTAAATACTTAAAAGCTAGGCAAAAGAGTAATTGCACTCTTTCGTTTGCACTTCAGCATTACTTACCAACAGCCAGTACAGGCATTATTCACATACCCAGCTCAGAAACAGCAAAATGGGGGGATCGTTGAGGGGATTTACGGGAAGGCAGAAACGATGATTGATGGTTTTTTGTGCGGCTTTACGCTATCGACGTAACGCGTTCCCGCCAGGGGAGGCGGTTAGCTTCGTAGTGTCTTTCAGCAGGGGAGGGCGTAGTAATCTTTTTTACGCTGCCGCGCAGCTTCACGTCGGGCTTTCATTCGTGCAAGTCCTGCGGCCGCCATTCGCTGCATGTTTTGCAGACGTAATGCCATGAGACGGGAATCCCATGCATGAATAACTTCGTTAGGGTCTTCATTTAACAGGCGCGCACGCTCCCGATAAACCAACTTTAGCGGCATCCCCAGCGCAGCAAAAAAGCTCTCTGTAACTTCAATTTGCTTACAGGCACATTTCGCATCATAAGGGTTAAATTTTGCTTTATCGGTGATGATCAAATCTAACCAGTAGAGACGGTCACATCCACGGCTAGCACGCGATATAAACTTGCCGCTGGTCATTAACCCTGCCCGTTCTGCGAGGATTGCCAGATTGTGCCTGGTTTGCCAGGTGCGAAAATCCAGATCATCGAGTATGGCCAGCATCAGCTCACAGAGAGATTCAAGGCCGTACTTATTCGGATCATTTACCCAAAACCGGCAATTACGGATACGCCTGCGTAACTCGCGGTGAATTTTGAGACGACCTGCAGGAGTGGTAAGTACACGAATCCAGCGCGATAAAAACCGCCGACGCTTACGCGAAGCGACGTTATAACAAGGATTTTGATTTGGTACGCCAGCCGGTGATGGCCGGGCTTTACTTGAACGTTTTTGTTCAGTCACCAGACCCCGCCCTTATGGCGAGTCTGTAGGGTTGAAATGTGCGCATGATAGGGTATAATCCTACATAGGTTTTATGCCTAGCCCCGTTAATCACACTCGCGTCGCCAAACAGAAGAGTGATTATCGGGGCTTTGTTTTTAGAGCGATACCAGAAACATATCAAGCTCTTTCCCTCACCGGTTAACCGGCTTAACTTCGCATTCTACTCAAATTTTCAAAATTCGCAACGATCGAGAACACCAAAGCTATAATCGCAAATATTACGACAATGCCTACTCACTTTTGACTCGTCCTTGATTTGAAATAACCTCATGTATTTTAAGGTTTATATCTTTTAATCTAACAGGTTTAGTTAACAAAGGAGCCTGTCCGATAGAGGGTGCATCACTGTATGCGCTGATGAATATGAAAGGCGTGGATCGATTAGGATTCTGACTGCTACTAACAGTTGCATACAGCTCATCACCGGTCATGCCTGGCATTTGTAAATCACTCAGGACAACGTCATAAGGTTTACGCAGAAGCTTTTCTAGGGCACGTTCAGGCGAGGTTGTAGCCTCGACAATGTATCCAGCATTAGTAAGCAGACTGGAAAGAGACGAACAGGCCATTTCATTATCATCAATAACAAGCAAGCTAAGAACGCCGAAGACATCTCCGGGAGCTGAAGCAGATACCTCAGCTGTTGCAAGGCTGCTATCTCCCAACTTGATAGGTATTCTCACTGTAACAGTTGTACCTACATTTACTTCACTAGATATATGAATAGTACCTTTTAATAGTCTGATTATCCCTGCAACAATAGCAAGTCCCATCCCAAATCCAGGTACAGTGGATTTCGAATCTACAACTCGTGTAAATGGTTTAAATATAAACTTTAGTTTGTCTTTAGGGATTCCCTTCCCGGTATCAGAAATGACAATATTTAATACCTTACCTTTTTCTATAAAGTAATCTACATTAACTTCCCCGCGCTCAGTGTACTTAATAGCGTTACTGGTTAAGTTTTCAATTATTTGATTAAGGCGTAGAGCATCTGTAAAAATCACTGCATCATTATTGTTTTTTATTTTAACTGTGACATCCTTTTTTTCATGAATAGCAATGCAATCCTGCACAGCGTTAGTAACGATTGATTGCAAGCTATTATAGGTGTTTTTTATCTCTACAGATCCGTTGTCAATTTTTGCAAATTCAGCCAAATCATTTAACTGGCGCTCCATTTTCGAAACAGCAGTTTCAAGTCGTTCTATCTGACCAGATTTAATCCCTCCACTCAGATTATTGGTTACTACATCAATGATAGACACTATTGCCTGTAAAGATGTTCTGAGTTCATGGCCTACCATACCTAAAAATGCATTTTTACTGGCAAAAGCAGCCCGTTCTGATAGTAACAATCGGTTAATTTTACTTATGTAAATAAATAGGACAAAAAGAAGCAAGGAAATCAACCCACCTGTAATAAACAGAAGAGTCCATAACTGCTGACGTTTGCTCCTGAAATCTTTAAGAGCGTCATTCCTTTGTGCTATTTCAGCCATATCAGCAAGATTTGTAACGGTTTTAGTTAGCGGTTTTATATCAGCTATGATTGTACTTATTTTTTTATAGTCAGGGTGATTATGCGAAAGCAGCCCGTCTATGTCTTCAAGCTTTTTGTTTATCGAATCAATTGTTTCTTCATAGCCTTGCTGTTTATATAGAGGTGCAGTCGCCTCACTCTTTACATAAATAACATTCAAACGAGAATAAAGGATATCGAATTTAAGCCTAACATCGTCAATAGTATTATCGCTATTGATTAGCGTGTAAAGCTCATTCAACTGTATAATGAATTTTGCCACTGAGAAACCGTAGTTTTCTTGGGTGCCAGCGACGGTGTATAAAGTTTTCTCCGATAAAAGACTATTGTACTTAACAACACTAGACACAGTGAATGCTATCAACAAAAGCAGAGCAACCAAAATGATAAAGAAATTTTTTTTCATTTGAGTACCGTAATTTTGTCTATCTGCCAAATGAACCGTGCAAGATAGTGTGGCGTGTTAAGCTCAATATAATGTTCATCTAAAGGGTATACCAAAAAATAAGGTCCAAAATCCCTTATTTGAAGCCTTTTTCCATCCATTTCTGTAGCCAATAAAATGTTATATTTTTCAACGTCTTTCATGTCTACAATGATTTCATAATCATTCAGGGCATGGAATTTTAGCTTTGTTCCATTAGCGCCAGCGAGTTTTAAAACATAACTTAGGTCGACGCCCTTGAATTTTACTTTTTTACCGGTTGGCGTCCAGGGTGTTGTCGTTACGATGGTATCCCGTGGGAACGAATCAAACTGCTTTTCAGTAATCACATAACCTTTATCACTGTTAGCATTAGCAATTGAACCATCTATAACTATATCCCCAATATTGCTATATGCACTAATTGACAAAAGCATTAGGGATAAGAATGAAATTATTTTAACCATAAAGATACTCCCTGAAATTATTTTCCACCATTTTAACCAGTTGGAAATCTTCACTACTCTGAATTTTTTCTAATCTTTTATTCCCAACATAAATCGACTTACAATTACTGTAATACTTTGTTCTTAATTCTGGCGGTATTGTATTAAACACGCATTCAGTAGGTACACCAAATCCAGCGGCTATATGCAATGCAGAGGAGTCACAAGTATAAACATTGCTAGCATACTTAATTAGCGCTATGAAATCTTTTGTATGGGGTGAATACTTTGATATGTTAATATAATTTTTATGATTCACATCCACGAAACCTAGTACCCTTTTTCCTTCGCGCCTAGAAAGCATATCAACTATGTCATAATAGAACTTCGACGGTATACTTCTTATTTTTGTGCTAGCAACAGGTGCAAAAAGTGTGTAGTTTTCAAAAGCTGGCGCTCCGAGATCAATATTGCCTAACCATTTATTAGATAACTCATTATGGTTAACATAATCAAGTTTCACGCCAAGACCTTGGATAAAATAATCATGCATTTCCATAATATGGAAATCTGGAGAATATAGCTGATTTCCCACATCAATATTCAATGCAGTACAAGGCAATTTCTGAATATGAAAAGGCATGTAATGAAGCTCATCTATGACCGAGGATGCTAATTCATACAGTTCCTCAACATATGACGGTGCAGTCTCCGGTCGAATAATCTTAATTTTAATCTTGGGATTCTTTTTTTTGATTGCTGACAGCACAGAAATCCCGACGATAGAATCACCTAATGTCACTCCCATGCCATTGATCACATTTAGGTGTTCTATTTCAGAGTAATTACTTGAGAATTTTTGTATATTCCAGTTTTTTATAAGACCATTGTTCAATGGTAAAATATTTTCATAGCTTTGCTTCTGATAATCGTAAGGTGCTACGATCAAACTATCGTTACTTATCAAGCTACCGGAATATTCAAGTAAATTTCTCATAATCTATCTGGCGAAATATTTTTCAATGTTAGATTTGATGATGCCTGATTTAATCGGCTTTTCGTATGGTCCCACAATGTCATAATCATGAATTGACTTTACAATTTCATCATCTTTGATACCAGATAGTTGACCTGTAAGAACGATTATCATTGCATTTTTATTTTTTGACGACCTTATAGCTTTAACCAACTTAAAGCTTGTTTCATCACCGATGATCCAGTCCAAAACATATGCGTCATACGGATTTGTTGCGACAGCTTGAGTAAGTTTTTTCAAGTTATCATAAGTGTCTACTTGATAATAATCGTTCGAAAGGATTTCTTTTAAGCTTTCGGTGATATTAGCATCGTCATCAAGTAGTGCAATTCGATACTTAGTGCTGCTAATTACCTTTGGATTTATGACAATACTTTCTATGCTTCGCTTTGATTCATAAAGCAGTTCATCTTTTAAATCATTTGTCGGGAAAATGTTCCATTGGTCAGCTACTTTCAGTGCTGAGTATTCTGTGTTTACTTCCGAACCTTCTGGATAGAGGCATACCTTACAAGAGTGTTCACTGCGGCCATCGTTCCAGATCGCATCTTGAATTTCTTTATTATCCTCATAATAAATACGGAAAAACTCAATCATATCCATGCCAACGGATTGGACTACTTTTATGAGTTGCTGAACCTCCCACTTGGTCGCACCATTCAACTTCTTATAGCCCGCTGATGTAGTGATCTGTAGCACCTTACTTATGTAACTATTGTGCTTTACCTTGGAAATACCTTTTTTGGTCAATACCTTCGCCAGTACCTCTATCACTTTTGCATCATCGAGATCTTGCATTTTTATTACTCTGAATTTGGAGATTTTCTTGATTTTATCCTGCCAGTGTTTTTTTTCAATTTTTTCAAACATCTCCAACATTTTACACTGCTGAAAAAGTCCTAAAAATTGGAATCATTCTTAAATCGATACTGTAAGTTATAATTTTATTGAATACCCAACTTATAAGCGCTATTGTATTAATCAAATCATTAGCTCTTTAATAACCTAGCAGCGGCGTTCCCCGGTCAGGATAAGGAGGTGTTTTCTGTGACTGCGTAAAGAGATGACGTGCCGCGCCTGTAATGGGTAACACTCTCACTCCTCTGTATCGTTAAGCCTCCCGTTTAATCCTTCCCTGGCTCCCACTGTGCACCGCACGCGGGTGGCTTACTCATACCCAGGAGAAACAGCCATGAGCATGCAAACCGTCCGCCGTAAGGCGCTGCGTCAGAATCCTTATTCAACTCTCGGCAAGCCGCCGCTACGCTCCTCCCGTGACCGTATCACGCGTGCCATTAATGGCACCTGGTCGCTCAGGGAGCTGCCGGATAACGTCCGAGAATTGCTAATTGAACGGGCAGCCCTGCGGGCAGAAATCACTACCCTGACTGTGAAAGCGCAAGGACTCAAAAAATCCGATGTATCCGTACATATTGCCGACAGGCTGCGACGTATCGATGCAATCACCTCACTGCTGGAAAATAGGAAATGTAATGCCTGACATCACGCCCGCTCCGGCCTCACTGCTTGAAGCCGTATTCACCCCCATGACCGAGTACACGCACAACGTGTATTCGGTGAAGGGTGATCGGCTGGCAATGACGCTTACAAAAATCGGTGTTGCCCAGGCTAACAGCCAGGGCGACATTCAGTTGTTTATCAACCCGGACTGTGCCACCGGTAAGGTACTGCTCTACAGAAAGGACTGACTATGTTAACCACTGCCGCGTTGTTTCAGCTCGCAATGCAGTGTGCTCCCGCCGTTCACCCCGATACCATCCACGACATCACCCGCACCGAATCCGGCTTAAATCCATATGCCATCGCTGAAATTGTCCCGGTAAAGGGCGGCAGGAGCCGCGTGATTTCTCATCTGCCTTCGTCGAAAGACGAGGCGCTAAAAATTGTGGAGGCCATAAAGCAGAAAAAACACCGTTATTCAGTAGGGCTGATGCAGATAACCAGCACCAACTTCCCGCAGTTCGGCGTAAGCGCCGAATCCATGTTTAACCCCTGTGACAACATGACTGTTGCCGCGAAAATCATCACCGACTGCTATCAACGAGGAGGAACATTACAGCGCGCCCTGAGCTGCTATTACTCAGGCAACTTTGAAACCGGCCAGCGCCCGGAAAGCGCGTTCGGCAACACAAGCTACGTACAGCGTATTGGCTACGTTGTGCCCTCAACGCGGGCAGAACAGCAGACAGCATCTCCCTCATCCGGGGAAGCGCCTGCCGTCCCGTCCGACAACACGGTTTACCCGGATAGCGTCATACGCGGCGTAATTCCGGCACCCGACACCACCCCGACCAGCATCGCTGCTTATCCGCCACATGTCGTGCGCGGCGGCCTCGCTGTGTCTTCTGATTAAGGAAGAGATCATGACTTTACGTACTATCAAAACCGCTGCAACCCGCCTGATTACCGCATTTTCCGCCCTGTCTGCTGTTCCAGCAATGGCGGCCAGCGCTGACCAGGCATTTCAGAAAGGCAGTGACGCCATTAACTGGGTCTTCCTCGGCCTAACCGGTATGTCAGTCGTCACTATCAGCTGTGCGGTGGCCTTTATCGCCTACAAGATGCTTGTTGACGGCAAGGCCTGGCACGATCTCCAGCGCGTGTTCTGGGCGGGTGTCCTGCTCGCCGGGGCGTCCGGGTTCGGTGCCTACTTCGCCGCCTAAGGAGGCAGCATGACCATCCTCAACAAGGCGCTGACCCGACCGGCGGCGCTGTGGGGGGTCCCGCTTGTCCCCCTGCTGTTCACCCTGTGCATCCTTACCCTGGCGGCCGTTTGGTCACGTTTTTACTGGCTTCTCCTGCTGCTCATACCTGCCTTTATCGAGCTGAGACGGCTGGCAAAAGAGGACATTCATTTCTTTGACCTGAAGTTGCTGGCGTTTAAAACGCGCGGCAACCGCGCGGCGACCCGGCATTTCGGGACAAAGGCGCTTGTCGCAAACCAGTACGACGCCATTGACGTTACGGAGTTTATAAAACATATGCGGCTCAACGAGAGTATCCCGCTGTCCCGCTATCTCCCCTGGTCTTCCCACCTGCACGAGCAGGTGGTGAAGAACAAAAAAGGTGACTTTGTCAGCACCTGGGAGATCGGCGGTACCATTTTTGAATGCGAGGATGAACATTACCTCGCCACCCTGGACATGCAGCTCAACAACGTTATCCGCTCCTTTGAGGGGCTACCCGTTACCTTCTATACCCATCTGGTGAGCGACGAATTTACCGACACGCTTGAATGTGAATCCGGGATTCCGTTTTCAGATGAAATCGCGCGTCTGTTTTACGCCTCCCGCGAGGGCAAACCTTTCTACCAGCGTCGCCTCTTCTTCACCGTCTGCTTCAATCCGCACACCGGCATTGAGCGGGCGACCATGAAGCAGAAGTCCCTGGGCGAACGTAAAACCCTGCTCGACAACGCCCTGCAGGTGATGCAGGAGCACCGGCAAGCGATTGGCACGGCGCTGTCACGCTACGCGGCGCGGCCGCTTGGCACTTATGAGGAGAACGGGCACGTGTTCTCCTCCCAGCTGGCGTTTTACAACTTTCTGATCACCGGCAGGTGGCAGAAAGTCCGGGTCACACGCACGCCGTTCTATGACGTGCTGGGCGGCACGGATATTTTCCCTTCCACCGACATTGGCCAGGTCAGCCACACCGACGGCCAGAGCTACTTTCGCGGGCTGGAAATCAAGGATTACAGCACTGAAACCATCACCGGGCTGTATGACTCGCTTCTTTATGCCCGCTGCCGGTACGTGTTCACGCAGTCCTATACCTGCATGGGTAAGGATGAAGCGCGGGGCTGCATCCGCACCATCGAGAAACGCCTGAAGTCTGCCGAGGATGATGCGATCTCCCAGCAGGAAGATCTGAAGGTCGCCCGCGACATGCTTCAGTCCGGCATTATTTCGTTCGGGAAATATCACCAGACGCTTATTGTCAGCGCCCCAACCAGCGAGCAGGTTATCCGGGACACCAACACCCTGGCAGATACTCTGAAGGATCTCGGTTTCATCATGACCCTGTCCCGCGAGTCACTGTCGGCGGCGTATCTCGCGCAGCTGCCGGGCGTGTATCACCTGCGCCCGCGTCTGGTGCCGGTGAGCAGCCTCAACTACGCCGAAATGGTGTCGTTTCACAACTTTCACCCGCACAAGCGGGACGGGAATGCCTGGGGGGAGGCGATTGCCGTTGTTCCGACCCCGTCCGGGGGCTGTCAGTACGTGAATCTGCACAACAGCCAGGCCGATGTTGACGAGTTCAGCGAGAAGCCGCCGGGTAACACCATGCTGCTCGGCAGTACCGGGACGGGGAAATCGACCCTGCTGATGATGTTCCAGCATCTGATGCAGAAATACCGGCGTCCTGAGTCATTTGCGCCGGGGGCGACGAAGAAGCGCTTCACCTCGGTGGTCTTTGATAAAGACCGTTCGGCGGAAATGTCGATACGCCTCCAGGGCGGCTCGTACTTCCGTTTCCGTTCAGGCGAGAAGACCGGCCTTAACCCGTTTGCGCTCGCTCCAACGAAACGTAACCGCAACTTCCTCAAGAAGCTGATGCGAATGATTTGCACCAGGGACGGCAAACCGCTCGACCCGCGCGATGAAGAACGCCTCAGCGAGGCTGTGGACACCATCATGCTGGACTACCCGCCTGAGCTTCGTCGCAACGGCATCACCCGCATGCTGGAAGTGCTGCATGAAGCCCCGACGAAGGACGCACGGATGAACGGGCTGCGCATCCGTCTCCAGCAGTGGGCGCAGGGCGGGGAGTTTGGCTGGGTGTTTGATAATGACGTAGACACCTTTGATATCGACAATATTGATAATTTCGGCATCGACGGCACGGAGTTCCTGGACGACAAAGACGTGCGCAGCCCGCTCACCTTCTACCTGCTCTACCGCGTGACCAGCCTCCTCGATGGCCGCCGCCTGGTCATTTTCATGGATGAATTCTGGAAATGGCTTCAGGACCCGGAGTTTTCAAAATTCGCCCTCGACATGCTGAAGGTCATTCGAAAGCTCAACGGCATTTTCTTCCCGGCCACGCAGTCGCCGGAGGAAATGTGCAAGCACGAGATCTCGGCGGCCATTATCGAGCAGTGTAGTACCCGCATCTTCATGGCGAACCAGCAGGCGAAGGAGTACGACTACGTGGACATGCTGCGGGTGCCGAAAGCGGTTTACGACATCGTGACCACCCTCGACCCCTACGCCCGCCAGATGGTGATCATGAAATCCCCGCTGCGGCGTGGTGACGTGCGCCCGTATATCGCACAAATCACCCTCGACCTCTCCGGGCTGGGTCGCTACACGAAGCTGCTCAGCGCCAGTGCGGACAACCTGAAAATTTTTGACGAGATCTGGCAGGAGGGTATGAAGCCGGAGGACTGGAAAGACGAAATGCTGAGACGTGCCGTTTAATCATAAAAGGATAACACCATGAAACTGAAAACCACCCTGACGGCGCTGACCGTCGCCTTGTGTCTCTTTCACGTCCCGGCTCAGGCCGGTATTCCCGTTTTTGATGAAGTAGCCAACGTCAACAGAATACAGCAGTGGACGGAGAAGCTTCAGCAGTGGCAGCAGACGGTTCAACATTATCAGTCGCAGATGAACGCTTATAAACAACAGCTGGCAACGGCCACCGGTATTCGGGACGTCCAGGCATTCCTGAATCAGGCAAAAAACCTGACGGCTGACATTAAAAATCTGAAAAACAGGGGGATTTCCTTAAACGATCTGTTAACCGGCTCCGGCGGGTCTTATGCTGGGGAATTAAACAGGCTGTATGACAAATACAAACTGTTCGACAACTGCCCGGAGAACGCCAGCGAGGCGTACCGGGATAGCTGCAAACAGATGCTCCTCAATCAGGCGGTGGCCGTCGAGGACACTTCTGACATCCAGGAAAAAATTTCCGACACGCTGAGCGATATTAGTAATCTCGCCAGTCGCATCGAGAATGCGAAGGACAGTAAAGAATCGCAGGATCTGGCGAACGTAGTGTCCGCGCGGAGTATCCAGCTGAACGCCCTGACCACTCAATGGGAAATGTCGGTCAAACAAAGTGAGATGCGCAACCAGCTGCTTGCCGAACAACGCCGCAAGGCGCAGGCCGAGCAGATGCGCACAGCTCCAATCGCAGACCTTAACTAACAGGTGACCCCATGAAACTGAAGACACTGACCTTTATTGTTCTGGCCTCAGTGGCCGCGCTTACCGGCTGCGAGGATAAAACCTCCGTAGACTGGTATATGGCACACCATGACGACATGCTGGCGAAATACAGGGAGTGCATTTTTAATCATAATTTTGTGCCCACCGATTGCCAAAATGCACGCTCCGCCCTTCACCGTGAAAAAGCTAAACCTGATGTTGCCGAAGGATATAAGCAAATCCTGAAAGACCTTGATAAAGCTCGCGTGCAAGAGCCTATTGCTGATCTGAATTAGCGACAGGAGAACGCACCATGAGTGGAATATTCGTCGGATTAAACAGCCACATCATGGAGGGGTTTGACAGCGTGCTCACCAGCGTGGCCGCCGATACGGGGGGGTGGATGGCACACCTGTTCTCCGTCGCGGTGCTCTCGCTGTACATCACGTGGCGCGCCTACCAGACGATGGCAGGCAAGCTTGTCCGCCCCTTCGAGGAGATCGTGTGGGACGTGAGCCGGATGCTCATCATCATGATTTTCGTCACCAACGCCGGAGGCTATCTCGATCTGGTTTCGGATGCCATCACCGGCCTGCGGGACGGATTCAGCGGCGACGCGTCGATCTGGGCGCGGCTGGATACGGTCTGGGAAAAGGCTCAAGCACTTGGGGAGAAGCTTTACTCTTATGATGATTCAACCTATGTCGCTCTAAAAGGCACTCTGGCGCAGTTTCTGGTCTGGGCAGGCGTCATGTTACTGGTAGGCATCACGGCCATCATTAACCTGATAGCCGAACTGGTGATGCTGCTGATGCTGGCGACCGCCCCGATCTTTATCTACTGCCTGATGTGGTCGTGGTTCCGGGATATGTTCAGCAACTGGCTCAGAATTATTCTGGGCTGCATCCTTACATCCCTGTTCAGCGGCATCGCCCTGACGGTGGTAATGGATTACCTGGACTACATCCTGGCGGGCGCCACAAAAGCATCCGATGCCAACTACCTGACTCTGGCCGTTCAGGTCTTCCTCGGCACGGCGGGTGCCGCCGCCGTGATGGTCCTGACCTATAAGCTGGCCGAGGCGCTTGCCGGTGCATCCGCACAGGGTGCCGCGCAGGCACTTGCCGCGTCGGGAATAGGTTCAGCCCGTCAATCCGCCTCCTCCGCAGCCGGTGCGGTGGGGGATAAAGCCTCACAGAACCTTAACAGTACCGACAGCGCAACGGCCTCGTCTGCCTCCACGGCCTCCCGCGCCACCGGCGATGCGCGCAGCCGCAGCCGCGCCGCCGTTCAGCGGATGCAGGAACGCTACCAGAGATAACCCAGTCTGACTGAACTGCGGGACGCCGCAACGGCGTCCTGCGGCTTCGTCACGTCTTTACCACAGGAAAAACACCATGAAATACGGCATCACGCTGCTGATGCTGTGCCTGCTTGCAGGCTGCGCACAGCGAAACACCCAACTTCCGCCCGTGTCGGGCAACCCGGAGCCGGTCAATTCCCCGGCCATTATTCAGGAGTTAACCCCCCATGTCTGAACTTACCGCCAAAGCCCTGAGCGACTCGCGCTCGTTTGAGAACGCCATTCTTGAGCGGGATATGCGCATGAAAAAGGCGGGCTGGATCGTGGCGGCGCTCGCCGGTCTGCTGCTCGTCTTCGCCCTTGCCGCCCTTATCCTGCTGCTGCCGCTCAAAACCACAACTGTGGAGCTGTACACGCTCGACCGTCAGACCGGGCGCATCGAGCGCGTCACCACCGTCGGCGAGGACAAGCTGGACACCTCCGAGGTGCTCAATCTCTCGCAGACTGCTTCCTACGTGAAGCGCCGCGAGGGGTACAACTATTTCGCCCTTCAGCAGGACTACAGAGAGACGCAGATGTTCAACAGCGACGAGGTCAACAAGGAATACCTCGACTGGTTTAACAGCCCAGACGCGCCGGACGCTGTGTTTCAGCAGGCGGCCTATGTGGTCACGGTGGAAGTCCTCTCCAACGTACCGTCAGAGGGCACCGGCTCCAGCATGGTGGAGATGCTGCGCATCAAGCGCACCATTCGAAAGGTCAAGGACAACACCGAAACGTATGATTACTGGACGGTGCGCATGACCTACCGCTATTTCCCGCAGAAGAAAATGACGGCCTCCGAGCGCGAGGTGAACCCGTTCGGCTTCATCGTCACCAGTTACCAGCGGTTTAAGGAGAAAAGCGATGAATAAGGTACTGATGTGTGCCCTCCTGCTGACCGCCGCGTCAGCATGGGGTGCGGCGACACCGCGCGGCAGCGCCTATGACAGCCGCATGCAGAACATCCCCTACAACAGCCAGAACACGACAGTGATTAACACGCGGGCGGGTTACATCACGACGCTGGTTTTTGACGCCGACGAGGAGGTGATCACCGCCACCGCTGGTTTTCCGCAGGGCTGGACGATCACACCCGACCGTAACCGCGTGGGGATTAGCCCCGCGCCGGTGAAGCAGCCGGTAACGGATGCGGACGGCAAAACCGTCCAGAAGATTTTCACCCCCACGCAGCAGGACTGGCAGACCAACCTGTTTGTGACCACCACAAAGCGCGACTACAGCCTGATGCTGAACGTGATCGATAACGACCGCGAGGCGGGAAATCTGGCCTTTGTGGTGCGCTTCAGCTACCCGGACGACACCCGCAGGCAGAACGACGCAGCCCGCCTCGCCCGTCAGCAGGAGCTTCAGGCCGCGCAGGAGAAAGAACGCATTCAGTTTGCCCTGAAGAAATCCACTGCGCCGCGCAACTGGAACTACACCCGCAGGGTGGCGGCAGGTTCGGAGTCGATCACCCCGGATTTTGCGTATGACGACGGGCGGTTTACCTATCTCGGCTTTTCACCGCAGAAGCTGATCCCGTCTCCGACGGTCATCGTCGGCGGCAGCGAGCAGGTGATCACCCCGACCTTCAGCACCGAGGGTAACTACCGGGTGATGGTACTGCGCTCTCTTTCCCCGCGCTTTGTGCTGCGCTATGGCAGCCAGGTCGTAGGGATTGAAAACGGCAGTTACGGGAAAGTCACCGTGGCGAACGGCAGCACCGTCTCACCGGATGTGAAACTGGAGAGCAAATGATGAACGAACAGGAAGACATTAAAACCGCCGCCGAACTGGAGGCGGAAGCCCGCGAGCGGGCGCGGGCAGAGATTGACGGCGACAAACCCGCCGCAGGCGCGGTGTCACCAGGACAGCCACAGGTGGTGCAGCACGCGAAACGCCGCAGCCGCCGCACGCTCGTGCTGGCCGCTATCAGCCTGGTGTTACTGGTCATTATCGCCACCGGCGGGGATTACCTGATGGCGAAACTGAAGGGTGATGGCAGCGGGAAAAGCGCGAGCCACGAACCGGAATCGCACGCCACCTCCCCCGCCCGCGAGCGCAATAACCTCGGACGGGATCTGAACCCGCTGGGACAGCTGGCAGACACAACCGGCCAGGAGAAGACCACTCCGGGCGATACCGCTGCACCGCCGCAGGCATCACCGCCCCCCCTGACATTTGATAAGGTCAGCGCCCTGGCAGACAGCACCACAACCACCGCAAGCAGCGCCCCGAAAAGCACAGCCAGCAGTAACGTATCACCTGCGGGCAGCGCGCCCGCGCCAGGCTCTGCAACACCCGCCGGGCAGCCGCAGGATAACGGGCTGGCGCGCATTACCGGCGTGAAGCGGCTCGGTCTCGATCCGGATTTGTACATTCCGGCCGACCGGCATATCCCCTGCGCGATGATGCAGCGCTTTGTATCGGACGTGGGCGGGCGCTTCAACTGCCTTATCAGCGAGGACATTTACAGCGCCAGTAACGCCGTGAACCTGATCCCGGCAGGCACTGAGGCGCGCGGCCTGTACCGCACCGGCACGCTGAAAAACGGGCAGGGGCGTCTGTTCCTCGCCATCACCGAGCTGCGCACGCCGGAACCCGGCCGCCTGGTTATTCCGATGGTTGACAGCCAGGCCGTGGGGGCGTTGGGCGAGAACGGCGTCGCGGGCTGGATAGACAATCACTGGCTGGAACGGATAGGTAATACCCTCCTGCTCGGCACGGTACAGGACTTTGCCGCTGCGGCCTCCGGCTCGTCGCCGGGCAAGGATCGCAACACGGACTACACGGAGAACACCCGCGCGGCCACGGCGGAAATGGCAAAAACGCTCCTGGAAAACAGCATCAACATCCCGCCGACGATGTACCTCAACCAGGGCGATGTGATTGGCCTGGTCACGGGGGCGGACATTGATTTTTCAGACGTCTACAGACTGCGCATGAGGTAAGCGATGGACGATAACCTGACTGATACCCCGTTAGAGGGCAACGTCGCGCTGTCACACCTGCGCGATCTGCTGTTCGGGGACTACCTGAGCCGGGAGGGGCTGACGGAAATTGCCATCAACCGCCCCGGAGAGCTGCACACCAAAATCAACGGGGCGTGGGAAATGCACGCCTCGCCGGTCACGCTGCGCCAGTGCTCGTCCTTTGCCAGGGCGCTGGCCGTGTGGAACAACGACACCATTGATGAAACGTCGCCTATCCTCTCGGCCACGCTACCCACAGGAGAACGCTGCCAGATAGTGGTGCCCCCGGCCTGTGAGCGCAACACCATCTCGATCACCCTGCGTAAGCCGGACTACTTCCAGCGCACCCATCAGTCGTATATCGATGCCGGGTTTTATGACCGGGTGCAGGGTACAGAAAAGGTGGAATCAAAAGACGGGGAGCTGAGCCGCATATACCTGTCCGGGAATATCCCGCTGTTTATGGAAAAGTGCGTGGAGTACGGCAAAACGCTCTTTGTGGTGGGGGAAACAGGCTCCGGGAAAACCACCTACATGAAGATGCTGCTGCACTACATTCCCGAGACGCTGCGCCTTATCACCATCGAGGACAACCCGGAACTGAAGTTTTACAGCCAGAAAAACTACGTTCATCTGTTCTACCCGGCGGACGCCGGAGAGGGCGCAATCGTCACCTCCGACCGCCTGGTGCGCGCGATTTACCGTATGAACCCCGACCGCCCCCTGCTCGCCGAGGTGCGCGGCCGCGAGGCGTGGGACGCCCTCAAGCTGATTGAGTCCGGGCACGAAGGGTTTATGTCTTCCCTGCACGCTGGCAGTCCACGCGAGTGTATTTCCGGGCTGATTGACCGCTGCTACGAGCATCCGGCGTGCCGGGGCATGCCGGTTGACGTGCTGCTGCGCAAGGTACTGCACTGCGTCGACGTCATTGTGAGCGTGGACGTTCACGGCAACGTGCGCCGCATGAGCGACGTCTATTTTAAACCCCTGCACATGCAGGCCATGAAGGAGAGTTTCAATGATGCTGCCTAAACTGACCGGCCTGACGGCGTTTGTCGTCCTCCTGGCGGGCTGTTCTTCGCCGCCGGAGCCTGCGGCCGTTGACTGGTCACAACCGGCGCAGCCGGTAACGACCACCCGGCCGGTATGGGAACCCAACCGTCTTATCGTGGCCTCGCCGGTGACGGAAGGGCACTGGTCGCAGGTGCTTGCGCGTTTTGAACCCGGCGGGATTTACCCGGCCGCACAGTGGTACGCGGTTGCGCACGCCTCGCGCGCGGTAGTAAATGCCCCGGACGGCCAGCGCTTCTTTGCGGCCAAAACCTGGCTACGCGAGGGCGGCTACAAGGGTGTGGTGGAGTTTCGCCCCCACTCCGGCTGCCTGACCTGCGACACCTCAGAAATCGTCTTCTACCGATAACGGCGGCGACGGTCTGAGTCCTTCAGACCGTCACCGGCGTTGAACAACCAACGGGCGTTAGCGCCCTGCTTCCCTTCAGAGGAAATCATCATGAAACACACCGTAATCACGGCGGCACTGCTGTGCGCCCTTACTTCTCCGGCGTTCGCCGCCGATGGCCAGAATGCCGACCCGAATGACCCGTGCGCGATGGTGCTGTGCCTGGCCGGAAAGCTCGACGGCAGCAGTCCCGCCGAGTGTGACCCGATGTACAAAAATTTCATGAGCATCAAAAAGAAAAAAAAGGGGTCGTTTTTACCCGATCACACCGCCGCAGCGCGGCAAAAAAAACTGAGCGCCTGCCCGTCCGCTGACAGCGCCATTGTCGGCAAGATCATCTCGAAATTTGGCCGTATGAACGGTTGGTAAAACGGCAGCCGTAAAGGAGACACCACGTGATTAATCAAACCGTTTCTATTAATAACTTTTCCGGGCTGCTGAAAGATGAGGAGCTTCCTGCAGGTGATTTGCAGACGGTGCTGCTCGTTTTGTCGGAAATCAGCCAGAAACAGGATCATTTTCAGGCCAACACGTCCGAACTCGTCCAGCTCGCCGCGCAGCACTCGCCGACCTTCCAGGCATTACCAGCTGAACGTCAGTCGTTCTTCCGCTCCGTGCTCAGTATGCCGGTCTTCTTTTACACCGTTCCGCTTAGCGACGACGAGGCTGCGGAATGGGAAAAACTCGACGATAAGGATGCACTCGAATGGCAACAAAAACCGGATTTATAGCCCCGCCGTGGCCGCATGTGCGTGGTGATTCCGTTAGCGCCGCGAGCCTGATTTCTCGCATCGAGAAAGAAGCGCATCGCAGCTGCGGCCTGCATTACGAAATCTACCAATATCGCGCCCTGTGCGAATTGCACGATGTTCTGACCAGTCTCAGCGTCCGTGATGCTGAGACGTTCATGACAGTAGCGGCGGATCATGGCTTTAGTCTGTCCGTTAACGACTTTCAGGAAAGTCGAATGATGTACTTCGAAACGATGGATGAAATCAGGAGAGATCAAGAATGAGACTGTGGATTGCAGAAAAACCCGCAGTTGCGAGCGATATCGCGAAAGCGCTGGGCGGCAACTTCACCCGGCACGACGGCTATGCCGAATCGGCGACCGATATCGTGAGCTACTGCGTCGGCCACGTGCTGGAAATGGTGCCCCCGGAGACGATCAACCCGGCCTACGCCACCTGGTCGCTCGACACCCTGCCGCTGAAGCTGTACCCGGTACAGCTTCAGCCAAAAGCGAGCGTGGCAAAGCAGGCTAATACCCTGGTGAAGCTGATTCGTCGCCCGGATATCAAAATGGTTGTCCACTGCGGCGACCCGGACGACGAGGGGCAGCTCTTGGTTGACGAGGTGCTGGAGTTCGCCGGAAACACCGCGCCGGTGAAACGGGCGCTGATTAACGACAACACCGCGCCAGCGGTGAAAAAAGCCATCAACTCCCTGCGCGATAACAGCGATTTTCGTGGGATGTACCTGAAAGCCCTGATGCGCAGCGCCGGAGACGCGATTTTTGGCTTCAGCATGAGCCGCTGTTACACCCTCAAAGCCCGCGATAAAGGCTATAAGGGCACGATTTCGGTTGGCCGCGTCCAGACGCCGGTGCTGGGTATGATTGTGCGCCGGTGGCGCGACAATCAGGCGCACAGCGAGGCGTTTTACTACCAGCTCGCAGGGCAGTTTATCAGCGGTACGGACGTTGTCAGCGCCCGCTGGCAGACGTCCGAATACGCGCCGGTGGACGATAAAAAGCGGCTGACGGATAAGGCCTGGGGGGAAGGACTCGCGAGGGCTCTGGCCGGAAAACCGGCCAGCGTACTCGCGGCCGCCACAGACCGGGGAAAAACCACGGCCGCGCCGCTGCCGTTTAACCTGCTGCGCCTCCAGGTGTATATGAACCGCAGGAACAAACTGACCGCGCAGCAGACGCTCGATATCACGCAGAAGCTCAAGGACAGTAAATACATTACCTATAACCGCTCCGACTGTTCTTATCTGTCCGATGAACAATTCAACGACGCGCCGCAGGTGGTGGCGGCCTTAAAAACGCTCGACATTTTTAACGGCCTTACCACCGACACGGCGCAGAAAAGTGCGGCGTTTGACAGTAAAAAAGTCACCGCCCACACCGCTATTATCCCGACGACGAACATGCCGGATTTAAGCCGCCTTACCGACAAGGAAAAGGCGGTTTATCTCGCCATCGCGCAGTTTTATCTCGCGCAGTTCGTGGCGAAAAAGCGCTATGACGAGTCGATCGCGGAGATTAAATGCGGTGACGAAATGTTTAAAGTCTCGGCGCGTAAAACCACGGATGCGGGTTTTACGACGTTCCTGAACGACGCGGAAGAAGACGACGAGGAGGACGAAAACAGCACCGCGTTTGAGGCCATCAGCCGCCTGCAAACCGGGGCGACATTAACCTGCCGCGAGGTGGTGATTTCGGAGAAAAAAACTAAACCGCTGCCGCTGTTTACCGAGGCGACCCTGCTCGCTGCCCTCGTTCGCGTGGCCGATTTTGTCGCCGATCCGCGCATTAAAAAACTGCTCAAGGAGAAGGATAAAGACAAAAAAGATGAACACGGCGGCATCGGCACACCGGCGACCCGCGCGGCCATTATTGAGACGCTGAAAACCCGCGATTACATCACCGTGGAAAAGGGCAAATTTATCCCAACTGCCGCCGGGCTGGCGTTAATTGATGCCCTGCCCGACTCGGTGACGCAGCCGGATATGACCGCCGTTTGGGCTGAAAAACAGGCGGCGGTTGAAACCGGCGAAATGACCATCGAGCGCTTTATTGATGGTCTTTACGCGGAAGTTTCCCGCCTGGTTGAGAGCGCCGATATTGCCATCAGCGCGACGGAAAAACAGCCCGTTAAAACGGCGCTTAACCGCCTCGCGGTTAAATGTCCGTCGTGCGGTTCTGAGCTGGTTATGACGCCGAAAACCTGCGCCTGTACGGGCTGTCAGTTCAAAATATGGCTGGAAGTGCGCGGCAAAAAGTTGACGGAAAAACAGGCCGAGAAGTTAATCGGCAAGGGCAAAACCGACGTTATTAAAGGTTTTAAATCGAAGAAAAACGACGACACCTATTCGATGATCGTCACGCTGAAAAACGTGCAAACCGGGGAACTCGGTTTTGAATATCCACCACGCGATCCGCTGAAAGGATTGAACGTATCTATGCCGAAGGAGCTGAAATTATGAACCGTATCCAGGACGAATTAACCTCAGAGCGCGCGCTGAAAAAGTTTTTACGTGAAAGTGATTTTGCCTTTCTGGAGATGCTGAGCGCACGTATTTCAGTGGCACTTGATGAAAAGCGCGCAGAGCATATCGAGCAGGAAAAGCTACGCCGACAGCGGGAAGAAAAGCGCAATGAATTGCTGGCGCTGATTGAATCGGAGGGCTTTTCACCGACAGAGCTGGTTAGTACAAATCCCGCCAAAAAGTCGGCAAAACGCAAAGCTAAATATCAGTATTTTGAAAACGGCGTGCATAAAACATGGTCAGGCGTCGGACGCGTGCCGGTTGTAATTCAGCAAGAACTTGACGCCGGAAAACCTCTTGAATCCTTCCTTATTACCACCGACTAACAACGGCACCGGGTCGGTTTTGACCTGGCTTTTCAGGCTTCGAAGACTGGCGAGCATGGCGATTCAATTTTGAAAAAATTGCTAATCGACAGGCCGCCTGAGTCTGCGAAGTGGCAGGAGGCGAGTAAATTCAATTTCGAAGAAATTGCTAATTTGCGTCGCCGATTCCACTTTTTGAGCGCTCACCCCAAGTGAGCCGAAAAAAGCCGGGGGGGGCCGAATAAATTTTGCCGCCCCAGCGAGCAAAAAGACGCGCCCACGCGTCGGTTTATTTGGGGGGCTTGCCCCCCACACCGTCGTGCCTAAGTCTCCGGCCAAAAGCCGGTAGCGTGGCGCGACCACCCCCTAAAAAGCCTAGTTTCCCTTTAATTCGTCTTGTGAGGAACGAACAAGGCGAAGAAAAGGGCTAAAACAGGCGTCTTTTAGGGGGTGGTCGCGCGTAGCGCGCGACGGTGTGGCCTCTTTTGACCTTGGGGGTTTTGGCCGGGCGTTCAGCCAGGACATTACCCCCATGCGACATGCAGTAAGGGCGTCCAGCCCGCGCGGAATGCCGCACGCCGTTAGATCGCGGGAGTGCACCTCCTGCGATCATGGCCGCTTAGCGGCCACTTCTTTTGCAGCATGTAATCGGTCAGTCAGAACGATCACAACCTGTGACCGTTCTGACTGACCGATAGTGCTGACCGATTTTAAGTGAAGGAGAATATCGTGATATTCGACAAACTGAATCATTTGCTGTCGCCGATAGCAAATGCCGTCCTGGCCTTTATCGCCTTTTTGCAGGCGCATCAGCTGGCGTTAGCGCTGCTGTCCGGCGTCATGCTGCCTTTTATATTTTCTGCGAAACACGGCGGTCAGGAAAAGCCGACGTTTCTGCAAAGGATCTTAATTCTGCTTTCCATGATCTGTTTTGTTTTCGGCTCGATAGCGCCGGTGGCCGTCTGGTTTTTACAGCGCATTTATGGCCGGGAAGATATCGCCAGCCCGCCGCTGCTTACCTGGACAATGGCGCTGCTGTTTACCGTCGCCGGTTTTATTCTGCACGTGGTTTTACGGCGTCTGATCTCGCCTGAATTTGATAAGGTCAAACGCGGCATGGTGAAAAAAACCAGCATGGAGCGCGACCGCAGAACCGACGTTCGCCGGGTAAAAGAAATTTTACCCGTCACCACCGAATACGATCCGATGGATTACATCGATCTGAATAAGGGGATTTTTATCGGGCTGAGCCGCGAGGGTGAGCCGCAATATATTCCGTTAAAAGAATGGCAGACCCAGCACGCCGACATTATCGGCACCACTGGTGCCGGTAAAGGCGTCGTAACCGGTATTCTGCTTTATCAGAGCATCCTCGCCGACGAGGGCGTTTTTGTTCTCGACCCCAAAAACGACGAGTGGGCACCGCACCTGTATAAAAAAGCGTGCGCAGACGCCGGAAAACCCTTTGTGCTTATCGACCTGAATAAACAGGAATACCAGATGAACCTTATCGACGGTATCACCGCCGACCATCTGGAGGAATTATTCGTGGCCGGTTTCAGTCTGGCGGAAAAAGGCGAGGCGGCGGATTTTTACCGTATCGACGACCGCAAGGCGGCGAGAACGGCGGCGCAGTTCGTGAAGGATAATCCGGGCGCAACCATCCGGGATATTTATAACGGCGATTATGTCCAGGGCATTGGGGAAACAATTAAAGCCTTTCACGGTAAAACCGAGGAGCTGGCGATGCTCAACAGCATTAACGCTCCAGGCGGTTTTGCGCTGAAGGAGATTTTCGACAAAGGCGGCTGCTGCTACATCATCGGCTCGATGCGTAACTCTAAAATCATTACCGCGCAGCGTATGATTTTAGTGCGCCTGTTCCAGCTCGCGGAATTGCGCGACCGCGTCGCGGGGAATATCCGCCCCATCGCCATCTTTAAGGACGAGGTTAAATATCACCTGTCCAAACCGGCGCTCGAAGGGTTAGGCGCGGCACGCGATAAAGGCGTCCATATATTAATGGCGCACCAGTCAATTGCCGACCTGCGCGACTGTCCGGCGGATTTAAACGGCGACGCCGTGGTTGGGGCGGTCGTGGAAAACTGCAAGTTTAAGCTGGTATATAAACTTCAGGATCCGGACACCGCCGAATGGATTGCGCGCATGTCGGGCACGATTTTAGTCGATGATGAAAGCCGGAAAGTCACCACCACGGCGGTGCTGACAGAAAAAGTCGATAACGAGCGCATGCTTCGCCAGGCGGAAAGCTATTACATCGACAGCAATATGCTCCAGAACCTGCCGAAGTTCGTCAGCTATATCTTCAGCCAGAACGCGCTCGCGTTTCCGTCGTTAATCTCACCGCTCAAGGTTAAAAAAGCCCCACTGGAGCTGTTTACCCTGCCGCCGGTCGCAGTCGCTACGGTGGCAGAAGTTAAACCGGTGCTGGATCTGGATTTTGATAAAACGGCTCAGGCAGTTCCGGCACCTGACATTATTCCGGTCAGCGCAACAACCACCAAAAAACCCTCAGCAACGTCAATCCCCACTCCGCCGGTGCAGCCTGACGAGGAGTGGCTGATGGCATCACAGCCCGCTCCAAATGACGAAATACATTCGTTGCTGGATTTATAAAATAAGGAGTTTCTATGCTTATTTCGTCGTATCAGGAACGTTATGCACGCAGCACTGAAAAAATTCGCGTACTGCTGAATTTTCTTAAGGAGGAAACCTACAGCGATTTTCAAATCATAAAGCTGCTTTTTGATTTTAAATCTGACCGCCCCCTCTACCGGTTGCTGGAGAAGGTGGAGAAAATGGGGCTGATTCAGAAGCACGTGCATGAATCCCGCGCGTCCAGAATATCCCTGTGGGGCATTACCGCCGACGGGCTGGCCGTGATCCTCACGGCGGACGACAACATAATGCCCGCCCGCTTTGAACCCTACCGCCTGACCGGCTGGTCACTCGACCATCACCTTGATAACCAGCTCGTGCGCCTTACGCTGGAGAAGAACGGCGCGACAGGGTGGATTAACGGCGACCGTTCAACGTTCCTCAGTCAGTACAGCGTCAAACACCGTCCCGACGGGCTTATCAGCCTGCCGGACGGCAGGCTGATCGCCGTTGAAACCGAACGACGTATTAAAACAAAGGCGCGCTATCAGTCCATCATGGCGAGCCACTTGCTGGCTATCAGCGATAAAAAATGGCGGTACGCGTTTTACGTCGCCCCGGACGAGGCGAAAAAGCGCGCCCTGAAGATTATTTTCGACAGCATCGCCAGCGTGATCGTGAAAAACCAGCATGTGCAACTGGAGGCAAAACACCGCGATGTCTTTCGCTTTTATACCCTCGACGAACTGAAAAGCCTGGAGCTGAACAACTATGCGTAAAATCGCCCTTCTGGTGCTAGCCGCCGCCCTTTGTGTGCCTGTTTTATCCACTGCCGCGCCCGTCCTGACGGCGGGTTTTTCGCCGTCCGACGGGCGCCCTGCCCTTGAGGTTGTGCTCGGCGCCATAAACAACGCCAGGCAGAGCATTGACGTCGCGGCCTACAGCTTCACCAGTAAGCCGGTCGCGACGGCGCTCGCAGGTGCTAACCGGCGCGGCGTGGCCGTGCGCGTGGTGGCCGACGAAAAGGCCAACAGCGACCGCTACACCGCCGTGACGTATCTGATAAACCAGGGCGTGCCGGTGCACCTTAACGGCCGTTACGCCATCATGCACAACAAGTTTATGGTGATCGACGGCAAAAACGTCCAGACCGGGTCGTTTAACTACACGGCCAGCGCCGTTTCGCGCAACGCGGAAAACGTGCTGCTGATCGAGGACGCGCCGCAGCTGGCGGAGGCGTACCAGCGAGAATTTAAACGCCTGTGGGATGAGGGCACCCCTATGAATGCCCGGTACTGAATCAGCCCCGTCTGCGGACGGGGCTTTTTTTTTACTCCACTTCCAGCCAAGTTTTACGCCCTTCAAGGTGCAGCGCTTTCAGCATGGCGATCACGTCTTCAGCTGAGCGACCGCCATAGTTAAGTCGGGTCTGCTGCCCTTCAAAATCCACCACGATAATGGTGTCCAGCGTCACCGACAGCAGCTCGCGGAGTTCACGTAGCGTCTGCCCTGTACTGCGTGAATGCATGCACTGGGTGATCCGGTTGGCCGCCTCCTGGCACAGTCCCTCTACGGCCTCGCGGTATGCCAGACGCTGGTCGAGGTTGCCCTCGATGTCGCTGATCAGTTTAACCACCGCCGTTTTGACGGTTTTGATTTCAGGAAATTTCGTTTTTGGGGAGCCTGACTGCTCCAGCGGGGATACGCTGGTCGCCGGTGCAGCTTTAGGGGCGGTTGTCTGGGTGTGCAGGTTCATCGTCATGGTCGTTTCTCCGTCAGTGTAAATTTCGTCTTCGTATCGCCTGACGGTTCGGCCTGCCCGGAGTCGTTCTGGTCAGCAAGGGCGCGCAGCGTGCCATTTACCCTTGCTGACAAGGTTGTGACGGGGGACGATTACCGGAAGCTGATACGCAGGAGAAAGGCATCACAGGAGAAAATGACGATGTGCACACCCGGATTTACCGCCCCTTTAGCTGCGGTGGCGAAAGCCGTTACGTCATTTTTTACGTAAGACATCGCGCCGTTACGTATCCCAGATACGTAACGGCTGCCGCCTGAAAAAGGGTTCATTTTTTTTGAATCTGTCCGGTTTATTTTCCCGTGCCGGCATCAGCTGCAGGACGTCCTGCAGCTGATGCCGGCCGCGTTACAGAATTCTAAAAAACAGTGACTTATATAATTCCCTCCCTGATTCTCTCTCTTTCAAAAATTCTGAAGCCCTGCACCGCAGGGCTCCAGCTGTCAGCAGTCCATCAGCCAGCGGTGCGCTTTTGAGGCCGCTGCCGCCGCTTTAAAGATGTAGCGCTTGTCTCCCTTCAGGGATTTCAGCCAGGACGCGATATAGCTTTCATGCTGCACCTCTCCCGCAATCCCCAAATCCACCATCAGAAACGCGCTGCCCAGCTCGGCGATCAGTTCCTCAAACGCATACGCCTCAGAGCCAAACTTATTGCCTTTTTCACGATTGAGGCGGGACGCTGCACCCGTCCAGTGAACCAGCTCATGCAGGCCGGTGGCGTAGAAGTTTGCCGCGTCCGCGAAGCGGAACCGCTCCGGCAGGACGATTTCATCGGTGGCCGGACGATAGAACGCCTTTACGCCCTGCTCGGTGATTTTTGCCCCGCTCCGGGTCATGAGTGCTTCCGCCTGCGGCAGCGGATCGAAACCGGCAACCGGCTGCGGCACGCTCTCGATGCTCAGGCCGTCGATTTGCTCCACGTTAAACACGGTAAAGGCTTTCAGCATCGGGATTTTTTCGATTTCCCCGTCCTCGTCCTCTTTCTCCAGCGTCTTGTAAAAGATGGCCGTCGTGCCGTGTTCACCTTTACGAACCTGGCCGCCCAGCTCCTGCGCCTGTTTGTAGGTCAGCCAGCGCTCGTCCTGAAAACCCTGTTTTGCCGCACTACACCACAGCAGCATGATATTAATTCCGCTGTATGCCGTGCCGGTGCTGAAGTTGGCCGGTAATCCCGCCGCTGCGCCGTTGCGAACCCACGGACACACCCACGGCTTAACGCCGCTTTCCAGGGCTGCAATGATGCTGTCCGTTACTGTCTGGTAAAGGTCTGTTTTGACTGCGCCAGCACGGGCTTTGCTTTTGCCCCTGGAAAATTTCGTTTTTGGGGAGCCTGACTGCTCCAGCGGGGATACGCTGGTCGCCGGTGCAGCTTTAGGGGCTGTTGTCTGGGTGTGCAGGTTCATCGTCATGGTCGTTTCTCCGTCAGTGTAAATTTCGTCTTCGTATCGCCTGACGGTTCGGCCTGCCCGGAGTCGTTCTGGTCAGCAAGGGCGCGCAGCGTGCCATTTACCCTTGCTGACAAGGTTGTGACGGGGGACGATTACCGGAAGCTGATACGCAGGAGAAAGGCATCACAGGAGAAAATGACGATGTGCACACCCGGACTTATCGCCCCTTTAGCTGCGCGGGTGAAACTGCCCTTCAGCGTCCGGGAGGACGGGTAAAAAAAGCACTGACGACGTCAGTGCTGCCTTTGTGACATGCGGTGTTACACTGCCTCTGCCGGTCAGTTCGCCCTTCCTGAAACCGGGGGCGGTTTGTTTTCGGGGACGTTCTGACCGGCTATCCCCCCCATCACTTGCAGAAATTTCACCGCCCTTTATGTCGCGGTAGGGATACC
>NZ_VTZO01000003.1:0-152792 GCF_008369545.1 Pseudocitrobacter sp. 73
ACAGATTAAATTAACCGGCGTAAGCGGGTTAATACAACAGAATTTGCCTGGCGGCACTAGCGCGGTGGTCCCACCTGACCCCATGCCGAACTCAGAAGTGAAACGCCGTAGCGCCGATGGTAGTGTGGGGTCTCCCCATGCGAGAGTAGGGAACTGCCAGGCATCAAATAAAATAAAAGGCTCAGTCGAAAGACTGGGCCTTTTGTTTTATCTGATGCTTGTCGGTGAGCGCTCTCCCGAGCAGGACAAAACCGCCGGGAGCGGATTTGAACGTTGCGAAGCAACGGCCCGAAGGGTGGCGGGCAGGACGCCCGCCATAAACTTCCAGGCATCAAATAAGCAGAAGGCCATCCGGAAGGATGGCCTTTTTGCGCTGGCGCGAAAAAAACAATGCCGGATGGCGGCTGCGCCTTATCCGGCCTACAAAAGAACAAACCCCACCGAATGGCACGAATCCGTAGGCCCGGTAAGCGCAGCGCCACCGGGCGACACAGCGCGCACTACCCCTTCAAATACGCCAGATTCAACAACGGATACGGCTTCCCAAGATCGTCCACCTCGCTGTGTCCTGTCACTCTAAACCCCATTTTCTTATAAAACCCAACCGCCTGCTCGTTCTGCTCATTCACGTTGGTCGTTAAATCAGGTGCCTGAGAAAGTGCATGTTCTACCAACAAACGGCCAACTCCCATTCCACGTGCATCAGGATCTACAAACAATGCATCCATATGCTGCCCGCTCAACAGCATAAAACCAACCGGCTCATCTTGCGCATTGGCTGCAACCCAAAGTGGTGCTTCCGGTAAAAATGAGCGTACCAGCCTTTCCAGCTCAGCCCGATACTCAGCGGACAAAAAATGGTGCGTGGCATCAACAGAACGGCACCAGACAGCCACCAGCTTTTCCCCTTCATCGTGCCGGGAACGTCGAATACTAATAACCATAGATACTCCTTTTATATATTCTTATATTCTACGGTAATGTTGTCGGTGAAACTTTCTCACCTTTCACATGCAGACTCGACATTTCACTTATTCCTGGTTATTGTCAGCTATCTGGATGTCTAAACGTTTATACGTATGTTGTGAGGTAACAAGGTTATGCCGATTCGGGTACAGGACGAGCTACCAGCCGTCAATTTCTTGCGTGATGAAAATGTCTTTGTAATGACCACATCACGCGCAACAGGTCAGGAAATCCGTCCGCTTAAAGTCCTGATTCTTAACCTGATGCCGAAGAAAATCGAAACGGAAAACCAGTTTCTGCGTCTTCTCTCTAACTCGCCGTTGCAGGTGGATATCCAACTGTTACGTATTGATGCGCGGGAATCGCGCAATACACCCGCTGAACACCTGAATAACTTCTACTGTAATTTTGACGAGATCCGCGATCAGAACTTCGATGGCCTGATTGTCACTGGTGCGCCGTTGGGGCTGGTCGAATTTAATGATGTCGCCTACTGGCCGCAGATAAAGCAGGTGCTGGAGTGGGCAAAAGATCACGTTACCTCCACGCTGTTTGTCTGTTGGGCCGTCCAGGCCGCGCTGAATATTCTTTATGGCATTCCAAAACAAACCCGCAGCGACAAACTTTCTGGCGTCTATGAACACCATATTCTTCAGCCACACGCCTTGCTTACACGTGGGTTCGATGACAGCTTCCTGGCACCGCACTCACGCTATGCCGATTTTCCGGCAGCGCTCATTCGCGACTATACCGACCTCGATATTCTGGCGGAAACGGACGGCGGGGATGCTTACCTCTTTGCCAGCAAAGACAAGCGCATTGCATTTGTGACGGGTCATCCTGAGTACGACGCTAACACGCTGGCAGGCGAATTTTTCCGGGACGTGGATGCCGGTCTTAGCCCGGAAGTACCGCACAACTACTTCCCGAAAAACGACCCGCAGAATAAACCACGCGCCACCTGGCGAAGCCACGGCAACCTGCTGTTTGCCAACTGGCTCAACTATTACGTTTACCAAATCACACCATACGATCTGCGGAATATGAATCCAACGCTGGACTGATCGTCTACGTCCCTCGATCCTAAAGCGTTTCAGCACTCTTCCTCAGGCACCTTCGGGTGCCTTTTTTATTTCCGAAACGCACCTCAATCATTTAAAAAAATTTAATTCCATTCTAATCATCACGTTACATGTAATTTAAATTAAAAATGGAAATCGTTTTTGATTTTTATTAATTCCTGGATAGTCTTAAAAGTGTTGAATGAAAACTATGCAGTGATCGTCCGTTCACCCCAGGGGGATCGATCGGAATACATAATGAGGATCAGCACAATGACACAACAGGCAACAACGGCGGATGAACTGGCGTTTACCGAACCTTTTACCGGGCAGGAGCAACAAATCTTAACGGCAGAAGCCGTTGAATTTCTCAGCGAACTGGTGACACGCTTTACGCCGAAGCGCAATAAACTGCTGGCTGCGCGCATTCAGCAACAGCAGGATATCGATGATGGAAAGTTGCCTGATTTTATTTCGGAAACCGCTTCCATTCGTAACAGTGACTGGAAAATCCGTGGTATTCCCGAAGACTTACAGGATCGCCGTGTAGAGATCACCGGCCCTGTTGAACGCAAAATGGTGATTAACGCCCTGAACGCCAACGTAAAAGTCTTTATGGCCGATTTTGAGGATTCGCTGGCACCGGACTGGAACAAAGTGATTGATGGGCAAATCAACCTGCGCGATGCCGTGAACGGCACTATCAGTTACACCAATGACGCCGGGAAAATCTACCAGTTGAAACCCAATCCCGCGCTGCTGATTTGTCGCGTGCGCGGCCTGCATTTACCGGAGAAACACGTTACCTGGCGCGGTGAAGCCATTCCGGGCAGCCTGTTTGATTTCGCGCTCTACTTCTTCCACAACTACAAAGCGTTGCTGGAGAAAGGCAGCGGCCCTTACTTCTACCTGCCGAAAACCCAGGCCTGGCAGGAAGCGGCCTGGTGGAGTGAAGTCTTCAGCTATGCGGAAGATCGTTTTGACCTGCCGCGCGGCACCATCAAAGCGACTCTGCTGATTGAAACGTTGCCCGCCGTCTTCCAGATGGATGAAATCCTGCACGCGCTGCGCGATCACATTGTCGGCCTGAACTGTGGCCGCTGGGATTACATCTTCAGCTACATTAAAACCCTGAAAAACCACCCGGACCGCGTGTTGCCTGACCGCCAGGTGGTGACGATGGACAAACCGTTCCTCAGCGCTTATTCGCGCCTGCTGATTAAAACCTGCCACAAACGCGGCGCGTTCGCGATGGGCGGCATGGCGGCGTTTATCCCGAGTAAAGACGCCGAGCGAAATACGCAGGTGCTTAACAAAGTCAAAGCGGATAAATCGCTGGAAGCCAATAACGGTCACGATGGCACATGGGTGGCGCATCCGGGACTGGCGGATACTGCGATGGCGGTTTTCAACGATGTGCTCGGCGAGCATAAAAATCAGTTATTCGTGACCCGCACCGACGATGCGCCGATCACCGCTGAACAACTGCTGGCCCCCTGTGACGGTGAACGTACCGAAGAGGGCATGCGCGCCAATATTCGTGTCGCGGTGCAGTATATAGAAGCGTGGATCTCCGGCAACGGCTGCGTCCCTATCTATGGCCTGATGGAAGATGCGGCGACGGCGGAAATCTCTCGCACCTCTATCTGGCAATGGATCCATCATGAGAAAACCCTGAGCAACGGCAAAGCCGTCACCAAAGCGCTGTTCCGCCAGATGCTGGCTGAAGAGTTATTGGTGATTCAGGAAGAGCTGGGCGAGCATCGCTTCAGCAGTGGGCGCTTCGATGACGCCGCGCGCCTGATGGAGCAGATCACCACCTCCGACGACCTTATCGACTTCCTGACACTGCCAGGCTACCGCCTGTTAGCGTAAATCACCACATAACAATATGGAGCATCTGCACATGAAAACCCGTACACAACAAATTGAAGAATTACAGAAAGAGTGGACTCAACCGCGCTGGGAAGGCATTCGTCGCCCCTACAGCGCCGAGGAAGTGGTGAAATTACGCGGCTCGGTTAACCCGGAGTGCACGCTGGCGCAACTGGGTGCGGCGAAGATGTGGCGACTGCTGCACGGCGAGTCGAAGAAAGGCTACGTCAACAGCCTCGGCGCGCTGACCGGCGGCCAGGCGTTGCAGCAGGCGAAAGCGGGTATTGAAGCTATCTATCTTTCCGGCTGGCAGGTAGCGGCTGACGCCAACCTGGCATCAAGCATGTATCCGGATCAATCCCTCTACCCGGCGAACTCGGTGCCTGCGGTAGTGGATCGGATCAACAACACCTTTCGCCGTGCGGATCAGATCCAATGGGCGTCCGGTATCGAACCGAATGATCCGCGTTATACCGATTATTTCCTGCCGATCGTCGCTGATGCGGAGGCCGGTTTCGGCGGCGTGCTCAATGCGTATGAACTGATGAAATCGATGATTGAGGCCGGTGCAGCGGCTGTTCACTTCGAAGATCAGCTCGCATCGGTGAAGAAGTGCGGTCATATGGGTGGAAAAGTGCTGGTTCCTACGCAGGAAGCTATCCAGAAACTGGTTGCGGCACGCCTGGCCGCTGACGTTATGGGCGTGCCGACGCTGGTTATTGCGCGAACAGATGCGGATGCGGCGGATCTGATTACCTCTGATTGCGACGCTTATGATAGCGAATTTATCACCGGCGAACGCACCTGTGAGGGCTTCTTCCGAACCCGTGCGGGTATCGAACAGGCGATTAGCCGTGGTCTGGCGTATGCGCCGTATGCAGACCTGGTGTGGTGTGAAACCTCCACGCCGGATCTTGACCTCGCGCGCCGTTTTGCCGAGGCGGTTCACGCGAAATATCCAGGTAAATTGCTGGCTTATAACTGCTCGCCGTCGTTCAACTGGCAGAAAAATCTGGACGATAAAACCATCGCCAGCTTCCAGCAGCAACTGTCGGATATGGGCTACAAATACCAGTTCATCACCCTGGCGGGCATTCACAGCATGTGGTTCAACATGTTCGACCTGGCGCGCTCCTACGCGCAGGGTGAAGGAATGAAGCACTACGTTGAGAAAGTGCAGCAGCCAGAATTTGAAGCGGGCAAAGACGGTTACACCTTTGTTTCTCATCAGCAGGAAGTGGGGACGGGCTACTTCGATAACGTGACGACCATTATTCAGGGTGGCGCTTCTTCAGTAACCGCGTTGACCGGTTCAACGGAAGAGTCACAGTTCTGATCCAGATGCCCGGTGGCGCGTCGCTTACCGGGCCTACACCGTTTTGTAGGCCGGATAAGCGTCAGCGCCATCCGGCATACCGCGCACCGGACGAGGTCGATTATGCCGCGTGGCCTGGAATTACTGATTGCCCACACCATTTTGCAAGGTTTTGACGCCCAGTACGGGCGTTTTCTGGAAGTGACCTCCGGCGCGCAGCAGCGCTTTGAACAGGCCGACTGGCACGCTGTGCAGAAGGCGATGAAAAGCCGTATTCACCTTTATGATCACCACGTTGGTCTGGTGGTGGAGCAGTTGCGCTGCATCACTGATGGCAAAGGCGCGGATGCCGAATTTTTGTTACGCGTGAAAGAGCACTACACCGCGCTTCTCCCCGATTACCCTCGCTTCGAAATCGCGGAGAGCTTTTTTAACTCGGTTTACTGCCGATTATTCGATCACCGCTCGCTCACACCGGAGCGGCTTTTTATTTTTAGCTCACAGCCGGAGCGCCGTTTCCGCACCATTCCACGCCCGCTGGCGAAGGATTTCTTTCCTGAACACGGCTGGGGGCTGCTGCTCAATCGCCTGCTGACTGACCTGCCGTTACGTCTGCCGTGGCAGAATAAACAGCGTGATATCAACTACATCATTGCACATCTGAATGAAACCTTCGGCCTGGCGATGCTTCAACAATCGCACCTGCAGGTGGCGAACGAACTGTTTTATCGCAATAAGGCAGCGTGGCTGGTTGGCAAGCTGGTGACACCCTCTGCTACGTTGCCCTTTTTAGTCCCCATTCACCGCACGGATGAAGGAGAGCTGTTTGTTGATACCTGTCTGACCACCGCGACGGAAGCGAGCATTGTCTTTGGCTTCGCCCGCTCCTATTTCATGGTTTATGCGCCACTGCCGGCGGCGATGGTGGAATGGTTGCGCGAGATTCTGCCCGGCAAATCCACCGCGGAACTGTATATGGCGATTGGCTGCCAGAAGCATGCAAAAACAGAAAGTTACCGCGAATACCTGCACTATATCGCCGGTACTGATGAGCAGTTTATTGAAGCGCCGGGTATTCGTGGCATGGTGATGCTGGTATTTACGCTGCCAGGCTACGATCGCGTTTTCAAGGTCATCAAAGACAAATTTGCTCCGCAAAAAGAGATGAATGCCGCGCACGTTCGCGCCTGCTATCAACTGGTTAAAGAGCACGATCGCGTCGGGCGGATGGCGGACACTCAGGAATTCGAAAACTTTGTGCTGGAGAAACGGCAAATCTCGCCTGCGCTGATGGCGCTATTGCAGCAAGAAGCGCCGGAGAAAATCACCGAACAGGGCGACCACATTGTTATCAGCCATCTTTACATCGAACGGCGAATGGTGCCGCTTAATATCTGGCTGGAGCAATCCGAGGGCCAGCAGTTGCGCGATGCGATTGAAGAGTACGGCAATGCCATTCGCCAGCTCGCCGCCGCCAATATTTTCCCCGGCGATATGCTGTTTAAAAACTTTGGCGTCACCCGTCATGGCCGCGTGGTGTTCTATGATTACGATGAAATTTGCTACATGACCGAAGTGAATTTCCGCGATATCCCGCCCCCGCGCTACCCGGAAGACGAACTGGCCAGCGAACCCTGGTACAGCGTCTCGCCGGGCGATGTCTTCCCGGAGGAGTTTCGCCACTGGCTCTGTGCCGACCCGCGTATCGGCCCGCTGTTTGAAGAGATGCATGCCGACTTGTTCAGCGCCGGCTACTGGCGCGGCCTACAGACGCGCATCAAAAATGGTCATGTGGAGGATGTTTACGCCTACCGTCGTCGCCAGCGTTTCAGCGTGCGTTATGAAACCGATCGTAGGTTGGATAAGGCGCTTGCGCCGCCATCCGGCGTTATGCCTCGATCAGCCTGATGGCGATTTGCTTATCAGGTATTCTGCAATGTATTGAATTAGCGAGGTTTGTAGGCCGGATAATGCGTTTACGCGGCATCCGGCAAGAACAACACGCACTTTGTCGGCCATCTGGAATACCCCATCAGCGATGGGGCATTTTTGTTATCGAATCCCACCATACGCCAGCGTTACTTCCTTCGCCGCCTTGATCACCATCGCGCCAAACTCAGTTACCCGGTCGTCGGTAATGCGTGAAATCGGCCCGGAAATGGAGATCGCTGCAAACGGCTCGCGGTGCTCGTCATAAATGCAGGACGCCACGCAGCGCAGCCCCAGCGCATGCTCTTCGTCATCAAAGGAGTACCCGCGCTTGCGCGTTTGGGCGAGGTCTTCCTTCAGATGTACCGGCGACACCAGCGTCGCATGGGTATAGGCGTGCAGCCCTTTGCGGTGCAGTAAGCCGGTAACTTGCTCTTCGCTCAGCTGCGATAAGAACGCCTTACCCGCACCGGAGGCGTGCATCGGAAGTTTGCCACCAATGGGGGCAGACATGCGCATCAACTGGGTACATTGCACCTGGTCAATAATAATGGCCTGATGGTCGCTTTGATCCAGCACCGCCAGGTTGACCGTCTCGCCGGAGTCTTCCATCAGTTTGCGCAGGATAGGGTGGACAATTGCCAGCAAATTACGGCTCTGCAAAAAACTGCTGCCGACGATAAATGCATGCGCGCCCACCGCCCAGTGCCCCAGCTCGCCCACCTGACGGACGAAACCTTGCTGCTGCATGGTGGTCAGTAAACGGTGAGTGGTGGAATTGGGCAATCCGGCCTGCTGGGCGAGTTCAGTCAGCGCAACGCTGCCGTTTGATTCGGCAATCCATTCCAGTAATTTCAGCCCGCGCGTTAAAGACTGAACCTGGCCACTCTGCGGAGCGGCGGCTGCGGCGGGTTTTCTTCCGCGCTTCGCGGGAACGGTGGCAACCATAGCGAACTCCTGTTTCTGTATCGTGGAAATCATTTTCGTTTTATTTGATTATAATGCAATCGCCAGACTTACTGATCCGATGAGTCATGGTGAACTTGTCTCATGTAGCGCGTTGTTCTCTTTTCCACCATCAGGGTTTATGCCAGTATGGTCTATTGCCGTTTTTTTCTCTGGGTTTGGTTGAGCGTGGTCGGGAGTGCGTGTGAGCAGCAAAGTTGAACAATTACGTCAGCAGTTAAATGATCGAATTCTGGTTCTGGACGGGGGCATGGGCACCATGATCCAGAGCTATCGCCTGAGCGAAGCGGATTTTCGCGGCGCGCGTTTTGCCGACTGGCCGTGCGACCTCAAGGGTAACAACGACCTGCTGGTGTTGAGCAAGCCGGAGGTGATCTCCGCCATTCATGATGCCTATTTCGAAGCGGGCGCGGATATCATTGAAACCAACACCTTTAACTCCACAACCATCGCCATGGCGGATTACCAGATGGAATCCCTGTCGGCGGAAATCAACTTCGCTGCCGCCAAACTGGCGCGTGCCTGCGCCGATGAGTGGACCGCACGCACACCGGAAAAACCGCGCTATGTGGCAGGTGTTCTTGGCCCCACCAACCGTACGGCCTCCATCTCACCTGATGTTAACGACCCGGCATTTCGCAATATCACTTTTGATGGGCTGGTGGCCGCATACCGCGAATCAACGAAAGCATTGGTGGAAGGCGGCGCGGACCTTATCCTGATTGAAACCGTCTTCGACACCCTCAACGCCAAAGCGGCGATTTTCGCAGTAAAAGAAGAGTTTGAAGCACTGGGCGTTGACTTGCCGATCATGATTTCCGGCACCATCACCGATGCCTCCGGGCGAACGCTCTCCGGGCAAACCACTGAAGCATTTTACAACTCATTGCGCCACGCCGAAGCGCTGACCTTTGGCCTGAACTGTGCGCTGGGGCCGGATGAACTGCGCCAGTACGTACAGGAACTGTCGCGTATTGCGGAATGCTACGTCACCGCCCACCCTAACGCCGGGCTGCCAAACGCCTTTGGTGAATACGATCTCGATGCCGACACCATGGCAAAACAGATTCGCGAATGGGCGGAAGCGGGCTTTCTGAATATTGTCGGCGGTTGCTGTGGTACCACGCCGGAACACATTGCCGCGATGAGCCGTGCCGTTGCCGGGCTGCCGCCGCGCAAGCTGCCTGAACTGCCCGTTGCCTGCCGCTTGTCTGGCCTGGAGCCGCTGAACATTGGCGACGACAGCCTGTTTGTGAACGTGGGTGAACGCACCAACGTCACCGGTTCCGCTAAGTTCAAACGTCTGATTAAAGAAGAGAAATACAGCGAAGCACTGGATGTGGCTCGCCAGCAGGTGGAAAGCGGCGCGCAGATTATCGATATCAACATGGATGAAGGGATGCTCGACGCCGAAGCGGCGATGGTGCGTTTCCTCAACCTGATTGCAGGTGAACCGGATATCGCGCGCGTGCCAATTATGATCGACTCCTCGAAATGGGACGTCATCGAAAAAGGCCTGAAGTGTATTCAGGGTAAAGGCATCGTCAACTCCATCTCGATGAAAGAGGGCGTAGAGACCTTTATACACCACGCCAAACTGCTGCGTCGCTACGGTGCGGCAGTAGTGGTGATGGCCTTTGATGAACAGGGCCAGGCCGATACCCGCGCGCGTAAAATCGAAATTTGCCGCCGGGCGTACAAAATCCTTACCGAGGAAGTCGGCTTCCCGCCGGAAGATATCATCTTCGACCCGAACATCTTCGCGGTGGCGACCGGCATTGAAGAGCACAACAACTATGCGCAGGACTTTATCGGCGCGTGTGAAGATATCAAACGCGAGCTGCCGCACGCGCTGATCTCCGGCGGCGTTTCTAACGTTTCTTTCTCGTTCCGTGGCAACGATCCGGTGCGCGAAGCCATTCACGCGGTGTTCCTCTACTACGCTATCCGCAACGGTATGGACATGGGGATTGTGAACGCCGGGCAACTGGCGATTTACGACGACCTACCCGCTGAATTGCGCGACGCGGTGGAAGATGTGATTCTTAATCGTCGCGACGATGGCACCGAGCGTTTACTGGATCTTGCCGAAAAATATCGCGGCAGCAAAACCGACGACACCGCCAACGCCCAGCAGGCCGAGTGGCGTTCGTGGGACGTGAAAAAACGCCTCGAATACTCACTGGTGAAAGGCATCACAGAGTTTATCGAGCTGGATACGGAAGAGGCGCGTCAGCAGGCAACTCGCCCGATTGAGGTGATTGAAGGCCCGCTAATGGATGGCATGAACGTGGTCGGCGATCTGTTTGGCGAGGGTAAAATGTTCCTGCCGCAGGTGGTGAAATCGGCGCGCGTCATGAAGCAGGCGGTGGCCTATCTCGAGCCGTATATTGAAGCCAGCAAAGAGAAAGGCTCCAGCAACGGCAAGATGGTGATCGCGACCGTAAAAGGCGATGTCCATGATATCGGCAAAAATATCGTCGGCGTGGTGTTGCAGTGCAACAACTACGAAATCATCGACCTGGGCGTGATGGTGCCTGCCGACAAAATTCTCAAAACCGCCAAAGAAGTGAATGCGGACCTGATTGGCCTCTCCGGCTTGATTACCCCGTCGCTGGACGAAATGGTTAACGTGGCGAAAGAGATGGAGCGTCAGGGCTTCACTATTCCGCTGCTGATTGGCGGTGCGACGACCTCTAAAGCGCACACGGCGGTGAAAATCGAGCAGAACTACAGCGGCCCAACGGTGTATGTACAGAACGCCTCGCGCACCGTTGGCGTGGTTGCGGCGCTGCTTTCCGATACGCAGCGTGACGATTTTGTCGCCCGCACGCGTAAAGAGTACGAAACCGTTCGAATTCAGCATGGGCGGAAGAAACCGCGCACCCCGCCGGTAACTTTGCAGGCCGCGCGTGAAAACGATCTGGCATTCGACTGGGCGAGCTACACGCCGCCGGTGGCTCATCGTCTCGGCGTGCAGGAAGTGGAAGCCAGTATCGAAACGCTGCGCAACTACATCGACTGGACGCCGTTCTTTATGACCTGGTCGCTGGCCGGGAAATATCCGCGCATTCTTGAAGATGAAGTCGTTGGCGAAGAAGCGCAGCGTCTGTTTAAAGATGCCAATGAGTTACTCGACAAACTGAGCGCCGGGAAAACGCTGAATCCGCGCGGTGTGGTCGGCCTGTTCCCGGCGAACCGGGTGGGTGATGACATCGAAATCTACCGTGACGAAACGCGCACGCACGTGCTCACCGTTAGTCGTCATTTACGCCAGCAAACCGAGAAAGTGGGCTTTGCGAACTACTGTCTTGCTGATTTTGTCGCGCCGAAACTGAGCGGCAAAGAAGACTACATCGGCGCGTTCGCCGTCACCGGTGGGCTGGAAGAAGATGCGCTGGCGGATGCTTTTGAAGCGCAGCACGATGATTACAATAAAATCATGGTGAAAGCGATAGCCGACCGCCTGGCGGAAGCCTTTGCCGAATATCTTCATGAGCGCGTGCGTAAAGTTTACTGGGGCTATGCTCCGAATGAGAACCTCAGCAACGAAGAGCTGATCCGTGAAAACTATCAGGGCATTCGCCCGGCGCCTGGTTACCCTGCCTGCCCGGAACACACGGAAAAAGGGACCATCTGGGAACTGCTGGACGTCGAAAAACACACTGGCATGAAGCTGACGGAATCGTTCGCCATGTGGCCCGGCGCGTCGGTCTCCGGCTGGTATTTCAGCCACCCGGACAGCAAGTACTACGCGGTCGCGCAAATTCAGCGTGACCAGGTGGAAGATTACGCCCGCCGCAAAGGGATGAGCGTAGAGGAAGTTGAACGCTGGCTGGCCCCGAATCTGGGGTATGACGCGGACTAACGTCACTTTTCCTTACAACAAACAGGGCGCTCATTGAGCGCCCTGTCTCTTTCTTGTGAGTAAACCCTTATACTGGAAGAAGGCTTCGTCGTTTTTGCCCGGTGGCGCTGCGCTTACCGGGCCTACATGGTTCGCCGCCGGATTCACGACTTGCGTGTAGGCCGGATAAGCGCAGCGCCATCCGGCAGAACCGCGCAGATAGCCTCAGGAAAACAATAACGATAAGGAGAACCCCACTCTGTGTTAACGCTGTTACACCTGCTTTCCGCGGTCGCCCTCCTGGTTTGGGGCACCCACATTGTCCGCACGGGCGTGATGCGCGTCTTCGGCGCGCGTCTGCGTACCGTCCTCAGCCGTAGCGTTGAAAAGAAACCGCTCGCCTTCTGCGCCGGCATTGGCGTCACTGCGCTGGTGCAGAGCAGTAACGCCACGACCATGCTGGTGACGTCGTTCGTCGCCCAGGATCTGGTCGCCCTGACGCCTGCCCTGGTGATTGTGTTGGGCGCTGACGTGGGGACCGCGCTGATGGCGCGTATCCTCACCTTCGATTTATCCTGGTTATCGCCGCTGCTGATTTTTATCGGCGTGATCTTCTTCCTCGGCCGCAAACAGTCGCGCGCCGGGCAACTGGGTCGCGTCGGGATTGGCCTTGGCCTGATTTTGCTGGCGCTGGAACTCATCGTCCAGGCCGTCACGCCGATCACTCAGGCCAACGGCGTACAGGTGATTTTTGCCTCGCTCACCGGCGATATCATGCTGGATGCGCTGATTGGCGCGATGTTCGCCATCATCAGTTATTCGAGCCTGGCCGCCGTGCTGCTGACCGCCACGCTTACCACGGCGGGGATTATTTCCTTCCCGGTGGCGCTGTGTCTGGTGATTGGCGCTAACCTCGGCTCTGGCCTGTTGGCGATGCTCAACAACAGTGCCGCTAATGCCGCCGCTCGCCGGGTGGCGCTGGGCAGTTTGCTTTTTAAGCTGGTGGGCAGCCTGATTATTCTGCCATTTGTACGCGTACTGGCCGAAACGCTGCACAAACTGCCGCTACCGGAATCAGAACTGGTTATCTATTTCCACGTTTTCTACAACCTGATTCGCTGCGTGGTGATGATTCCCTTCGCCGAGCCGATGGCACGTTTCTGCAAACGAATGATCCGCGATGAACCTGAACTGGACGCACGCCTGAAGCCAAAGCATCTGGATACCACCGCCCTCGACACGCCAACGCTGGCGCTGGCCAATGCCGCGCGTGAAGCGCTGCGTATCGGTGATGCGATGGAGCAGATGCTTGAAGGGTTGAAAAAGGTGATGCACGGCGAACCGCGTGAAGAGAAAGAGCTGCGCAAGCTGGCGGACGACATTAACGTGCTTTATACCGCCATCAAACTCTATCTGGCTCGCATGCCGAAGGATGAACTGGCGGAAGAGGAATCCCGACGCTGGGCGGAAATTATTGAGATGTCACTCAACCTGGAGCAGGCGTCTGATATCGTGGAACGGATGGGCAGTGAGATTGCCGATAAATCGCTGGCGGCCCGCCGCGCGTTCTCGGTAGAAGGCTTGAAGGAACTGGATGCACTTTACGATCAACTGCTGAGTAACCTGCAGCTGGCGATGTCGGTATTCTTCTCCGGTGATGTCACCAGTGCCCGTCGCCTGCGCCGCAGCAAACATCGTTTCCGCATCCTGAATCGCCGTTACTCGCATGCGCACGTCGATCGTCTGCACCAGCAGAACGTGCAGAGTATTGAAACCAGCTCGCTACACCTTGGCCTGCTGGGCGATATGCAGCGTCTCAACTCACTGTTTTGTTCAGTGGCTTACAGCGTGCTGGAGCAGCCGGACGAAGATGACGAACGGGATGACTATTAGTGCGTTTTGACGCCGGATGCGCTGCGCTTATCCAGCCTACAATCTGTAGGCCGTATCCGCGCAGCGCATCCGGCAACGTTTTTTACAAACGGTGTCCAGCCTCCAGTGGCACCGCCTCTTCACCCGCTTTAAACAGATAGTTGGTATTTGGCCCACCAAGCGTCGCGACTTCACCGCTCACCTGAATCCAGTTACCCTCCGGTAAACCAATTACCGTCAGTTCCGGCGCGGCAACCAGCAGTTCGCGGATGCGTTGCTCGCGCGTTTCCCCCTGGTGTCCTTCCGGCAGTGCATTGGTAAAGTGCGGGTTAATTTGCAGCGGGAACAGCCCCAGCGCATCAAAACCTTGCGGATCGACAATCGGCATATCATTGGTGGTACGAATGGTTGGGCAAGCCAGATTTGAGCCTGCGCTCCAACCAATGTAGAGCGCGCCGCGCTTCACCACATCAACAATCGGCGCCAGCAACCCACGCTCGCGGCTCTCTTTTAGCAACTGGAAGGTATTCCCGCCGCCGACAATCACCAGATCAGCATTTTTAATGGCGGCGACGGGATCGGCGGCGTTATGGATTCCGACGACCGACACGCCCATCGGCTCAAAGACTGCCGCCGTTTTTGCGGTGTAGGCGTCCCACGTTTGCGTTACGCCCGCGAAGGGAATAAATACCGCCGAACGGCGACCGTTTAGCGCGCCACGAATCAGCGGCAGCGCATGTTCCAGCCAGGCTTTACCCGGCAGCGTCGAGTTACTTAACAGCAGCAGTTCCATTCTTTCTCCAGACAATCAGGGAATTAAGGGGTTGATGACTATGCTATCATGCCGGGTAATAAGACTCGCTGACGGGGTTCACGGAGTTCTGGAAGAGGCGTACAAGTTGAAGAGTAATCTGTCAGCAGTGCTTACCGAAGCGCTGTGGGAGAATAAAGCGTTGAGTGCTAAAAGAGTGCGCATTGTTCATACCAGATGTGGCGTTAACGCCTTATTCAACCAAAAAAATGCGTTCGAATTCAATATGTTGAGTGACGAGTAGGCCTGATAAGCGTAGCGCATCAGGCAATTTTGCGTATGTCATCAGTATGAGCGCCTGCTAAGGCGCTCATGTCACTCACCCCTCGCGCGCAAACCTTGCTGCTTGCGCAATCAACTGCGCATCGGGTCGCACGCCGGTATACATCGCGAATTGCTCAACGGCCTGCAAGGCAATCACCTCCGCGCCGGTAATCGTCTGTTTATCAAGCTGTTGCGCCAGGCGAATGAGCGGCGTTTCCGGCGGCAAGGCCACAACATCAAAAACGACGCTTGCCGTAGAGACCATCGCTTCGCTAAAGGCCAGCTCATGGCTCTCTTTACCACCGTTCATGCCGACTGGCGTCACGTTGACCAGGATATCGCAGGCGATACCCTCCGGCAGCGGTTGCCACTGGAACCCATACTGCTTCGCCAGCATCGGGCCGCTCTCGCGGTTGCGCGCGGCGATGACGACATCCGTAAAGCCTGCGTCACGAAAGGCGGCAATCACCGCTTTGCCCATACCACCGCTACCGCGAATCATCACGCGTGCGGCGGTATTGAGCTGGTGGTGGGTAATCAGGCTTTTCACCGCGATATAGTCAGTGTTGAACCCGGTCAGTTTGCCGTCGTCATTCACGATGGTATTCACTGAATCAATAACCTTTGCTGACGGATCGATCGCGTCAAGAAAAGGCATGCAGCTTTCTTTAAACGGCATCGACACGGCGCAGCCGCGAATACCCAACGCGCGCACGCCTTTCACCGCCGCTGCAATATCCTGGGTAGTGAAGGCTTTATAGATGAAATTCAGCCCCAGCTTTTCATACAGATAGTTGTGAAAACGCGTGCCGAAGTTACCGGGGCGGCCGGCCAGCGACATACAGAGTTGAGTATCGCGATTAATCATGGGTAATCGCCTCTGCATGCGCGAGCAGGTATTGCTCCGCCTCGCCGGACCAGACTCCCTGATGACGCGCCAGAATCGCCGCCAGTTCTTCATCCTGAATCTGCGTGAGTGACGTCAGCGGCAGATATTTCCCGGTATACACCAGCTTTTTCCCGCCGCCGACGGCGGGCAATTCCAGCGTGGTTTCGCCCGCGGCATTCAGCCCAAGAATATGTGTTACCACTTTTGCGGCCTGCACTTTTTTCTCTTCAATCAGTTTGACCGCTGCGCGCATGTCGTCGGTATTGCCGCCCGACGTGCCCACGTAGTGGGTAAATGCATAATGCACATCGTAGAAATTAATCGGCGCGCTGAAGTGTTTATCCTGCGGCCCGGCGAAGAAGTTCATACAACCGTCGGCTGCCAGCAGCGAAGAGGCGAGGGTAACCAACCCTTCATTGGGCACGAAAACGAAAATATCGTCGAAGCCGTGGCCACCGCTCAGTGCCATTAACGTCTCGTACGAGGCCTCGGCGGCATTGAGATAGTGAATCAGCGTTTGCGGCTCTGACGGATAGTGTTTGCGCGCGTAGCTCAGCTTGTCGTTATTGGTATCGGTGACGATTAACAGAGATGGATTCACCGGCCCATGCAGCGCGTAGTCAATCGCCAACAGTCCCATTGGTCCGGTGCCGCCGAGGATCAGCGTGCGTCCCTGTGGGCGAATCCCCATCTTGTGGTTATAGGTGCCTTCCTGCAGATGATAATTGGCGTTGAACGCGCCAATTACGCAGGAGAGCGGCTCGACCAACGAGCCTTCAAAGTAGGTCTCGCCTTCGTATGCCAGCAGGCAATCCTGTTCCATGACCTCGTTCGGGATAACCACATGCGTCGCTTCACCACCCACCCACGGGAAGGAGTAGCCGGGGCAGTCCGGGCGATCGGGCAGTTGCAGGTTGGCCTGAATCACATAGCGCTGGCCGGGCTGAAACTTGTGCTGCCATTTTTTACCCACGGCCAGAATATCGCCGCAAAACTCATGGCCGATGATGATCGGATGGGTTGCCACATCGTCGGGTACTTTTTTATGGTTTTCACCCAGATTGGCCTCTTTCCAGGAGGAAAGACACAGGCTGTCGGTGATCACTGTCGCCAGAATTTCATCCTCCTGCATTTCAGGAAGGTCAAAGGTTTCCAGACGCAGGTTACGTTTACCGTAAAGACGCAGAGCTGTTGTTTTCATAAACCACCTCATGTTGAGCGATGGCCCCGGCAGTTGCGCCGGGGCGAAGAATCAGGACAGGAAGCCCAGCGCATTGCCGATAATCCCTAAGCCAAACAGGGCGAAGATCAGCCATACGGGGTTAATTTTTTTGTTGAGCAGACGCACCATCAGCAGTGTCAGACCGAGCGCCAGCAAACCAGGGCAAAGTTGGTCGAGAATGTTCTGCACGGTCATGGTGACGGTGGAGCCGTCTGCGGCAGGCGTTTGTGAAACCACCAACGGTACGTTGATTGACGTCCATTTGGTGACCAACACGCCCATCACAAACAGGCCAAGAATCGACGCGCCTTCGGTCAGTTTTTGCAGCACATTCCCGCCCATATCGCTGACAATATTCACGCCTTTGCGAAAGCCGAGCTGCAGCCCATACCACTTCATCGCCAGACGCACCGCGTTGAAAATAAAGAAGAACAGCAGCGGGCCGAGAATGTTGCCGGACAACGCCAGCGATGCGCCGAGCGCGGCGGTAATCGGGCGTAAGGTCCCCCAGACCAGCGGGTCGCCAACCCCGGCCAACGGGCCCATCAGGCCAACTTTGATCCCGTTGATGGCGCCGTCATCAATTTCAGCACCGTTGGCGCGCGCTTCTTCCATCGCGGCGGTCACGCCGATGACCGGGCCACACACGGCTGGTGTGGTATTGAAGAACACGAGGTGACGCTTCAGCGCGGCAACCTGGTCTTCTTTCAGTGGATACAGGCGCTTGATGGCGGGGATCATGTCGTAGCAAAAACCCAGTCCATGAATGCGTTCAAAATTGAAGGACGCCTGTTGCAGGTTGGAGCGTAGAAACATGCTCACCAGATCGCTGCGTGTGATTTTTCTCTGTTCCATGATGGGCTCCGTTAGTCGTCAAGCTGGTCAAGGGCGGTGGAGGAATTTGTCTGGGGTTGCGGTTCGGACTTACGCCATTGCGGATTCAACTGGATATAGACCAGCGCGATAATCACGCCGACGCCGCCAAAGGCCAGCAGGCTGAGGTCGAGATAGCCTCCCGCGATAAAGCCAAGGAAAAAGAAGGGCATCAGGTACTTTACGCCCATCATGCGCAGCACCATGGCGTAGCCGACGACGACAATAAAACCGCCCGCAATTTGCAGACCGCGCGTGACGAATTCCGGTATCGCGCTCAGCATATTGCTGACCATATCGGCGCTGACGAACAGCGAGACAATCAGTGCCGGAATAGCAACGCGCAGCGCCTGAACGCCAAGCGCGGAGACATGCAGAATATCGATGGTGCGAAAGCGTGCTTCTTCTGCGGCTTTATCCGCCGCGTGCTGGAACACCACGGTGATGGTGCGGGCGAAGACCGTCAGCACCTGGCCTGCCGCCGCCACGGGAAGGGCGATCGCGATGCCCGTGGCGATACTTTGCTGGCCGACGATAACCAGAATGGCGGAGATAATGCTGGCGAGCGCGGAATCCGGAGATTGCGCTGCACCGACGTTCATCCAGCCGAGCGCAATAAGCTCCAGTGTGCCGCCGAGCATAATCCCGGTTTTAATGTCGCCAAGGATTAATCCAATGACCGTACAGGCGATAAGCGGGCGGTGAGTCTGAAATTCATCCAGCACGCTGCCCATTCCGGCAATACAGGAAAAAAGAAATATGGCAATGATTTGTAGGGTACTTATTTCCATTATTTGTCACCTTTTAAGTGTCGTCATCCCTGCCTGTTAAAGCATACGTACACAGGCGCTATTATTTAATTTGTGGCTAATTGCTCTTTTATTTTGTCGATAATATTAATAGAAGGATCTGACGCTACAACGCGTAAATCCAGTGTGACGCCAAGATTATTCAGTTCATTAAATGCCTCAATATCCTCATCATCTAATGAGACGGCTTTGGTTAACTGTTTTTTGCCAGGCCGCCAGGCCATTCCACCTATATTCAGGGTGCCGATTTTCACTCCCTGACGAACCATCGCTAAGGCATCCTGGGGACGAGTGAAAAGATAGAATACGGTTTCGTCCTGGTATTGGGGGTTGTGATACACCGCGACGGCTTTTTCAATATTGACCACGTTAACCTTCATTCCCGGCGGTGCGGCCTGACGCAATAATGTCCGGCGAACGTCATCGTTATACACCTCGTCATTGCAGATAATAATGCGCTGGGCATTAGCCACTTTCGACCAGACGGTGGTGACCTGGCCGTGGATCAGGCGGTCATCAATGCGGGCGAGCGTAATGTTCATCAGAAATCCTCCTCAGCCGTTTCCAGTTGTTTCCAGACAACGCAGGTTTGCGTTGCGATTTGCGTCAGGTGTTCACACAGTTCATCAACGTTCATGCTGCCCTGGTTATCGACCAGCTCGAGCGCCAGCGGCAGAGAAAGGCCGCTGATCACCCGCAGGCGCGGGTTACGCATTGCAAGCGTCGCGGCCGCATTCCAGGGACTACCGCATTGTAAATCTACGGCAATCAGCCACTCGTCCTGATTGTAAATACTCACTAACTTTTCCAGCTTTGCCACGATGTCTCCGGCGTTCTCGCCGGGCACAAATTCCACTGCCTCGACATTGGCGTCGCCGTATACCATCTGAACCGATTCCAGCATGGCGCAGGCTAATTTGCCGTGGGCGCAAAAAATGGCGTTGACCATAAAGCTTCCTTACCCGCGCGTTTTACCGCCCGCGATGTTAGTGGTTACTCCGGTGATGTAGCTGGCGCGTTCAGACAGAAGATAACAAACAAAATCAGCTACTTCCGCTAATCTTCCGGAACGCCCAATAGGAATGGAATTTTTGGTGTAGCCTTCGCGCAGTTGCTCAACGGTGATATTGCGCGTCCACGCCAGCGCCTCTTCATATTCCGGCGTGCGCAGCCCGGTTTTTTCCAGAATTCCCGGCGCGATGCCGACCACACGGATACCGTGTTTACCCAGCTCTTTCGACCAGGAGCGGGTGAAACTATTGAGCGCTGCTTTGGTGGCGGCGTAGCAGCTCTGGCCCTCTGAGCCTTCCAGCCCGCTTTCCGAGGAGACGTTCACAATCACTCCATCGTGTTGTTTGACCATCTGCCGCGCCACTGCCTGTGACATCAGAAAAACGCCTTTCTGGTTGATATTGACCATTTTTTCAAACGCGGCTTCATTGAGTTCATATTGCCCGGCAGGCGCTTTTTCATCGACCAGCAGACGCGGGAAATTGACCCCGGCGTTGTTCACCAGACCGTCGATGCGGCCAAAGCGCTGGATAATTTCCGAAACCGTATGATTCACCTCTTTGGCGCTGGAAATATCGGTCGGCCAGAACTGATACCCTTTATGGCCTTCATATTGACCGTCACCACCGTGAATATCGGCCATCTGCACGTTTGCGCCTTGCGCTAATAATTCTTCGACAATTGCCAGGCCAATGCCGGATGCGCCGCCGGTGACAATAATGGTTTTATCCTGCAAATTTAACCACGTTTGCATAACAGACTCCTGATTTTAGGTAACAGAGGCCCGCCGTAATTTTTCATTACGGTAAAAGTCGGGCAGATTTTTTATTTCAGTAACAGTTCTGCGGTGTCGCTATTTGTTACCAGACAATTAATATATTTTCCGCGTAGTGCGCCAATAATACCGCTGTATTTTTCTTTGCCCATGGCAATGCCTATAGAATAACGCGCCTGCTTTAATTTATTCATCTCGATTGAGAGTGTTTTCTCACTCATATTGGTATCGACCGTTACGCCGTGAATATCATAAAAGCGCGAGCAAATATCGCCGGCGACCTGGCGGGCATTCAGGTCGTCACTCTCTTCGCCGCCATAAAATGCATGCCAGTTAGCACCATCGCGAATGGCTGGTGAACCAATCCCTACCAGCGCAACATCCAGGTTATCCCAGTAGGCCGAGATGGTTTTAAAGTGTTGAGACTGCATGATCCCATTACGAATTAATGGGTTATCCAATAGGGCAGGAAAATCTGCGAGATGCGATTCCCCTTTCAGCTTCGCCGCCGCGCTATAGGTTAATGTGTTCACGTGATAGCGGCTTTCGAGTTTTCCGGACGGCCCTCCGATAATCGGCACACAGATTAACTGCCGGGATTGCGCTGCTTGCGGTAGATTTTCGACCAGAGCGCGTACCGCGCGGCCCCAAGAAAAACCGACAATATCGCCCGGCTCCAGCAATCGATCCAGCAACTGCGCGCCGTGTAACCCCATCACGGTCAGTTGCGTGTCTTCCTCTTCATCATGCCCCGACACCACCACGGCTTCTTTCAGGGCAAACTTTTGCTTCAGTTGCTGCTCCAGCCAGAGGTTTTCGTTGTAGTCATAGTTGATAGCGATGGTGACAATACCCTGCTCGCGGCCTCGTTTAAGCAAGCGGCTGATCGTCGTTCGATAAATTCCCAGCTCACGCGCGATTTGCGCCTGCGTCATATCCTGTTCGTAATAGAGTTGGGCAATCTTTACAATCAACCGGATATCGTCACTGTTTTCCATTGCCGCCTCCTGGTTCTGCACATATGTGCAAATACGCTTTTTAACCGCTTGATCTGATATAACCCCATTGCGTGGGGCTTTAAAAGCGATTTTTCACTCTTTGCGTGAGATGAAACGGCGAATTCTCTTGCACATTTGTTTATGCGCGTAGCATTCATCAGCACAGATGTGCGGTAATTCGTAATCTCTTGATTATCTTGATTTTGACAACGCAAAAATGCACCCGGTTTGTGGCGACACTTTTGTGATAAAAGGCGCGGGAGATCACATTTAATTGCGACGTTGCCGCATAACCCTGTTTTTCATCGCTAACAGGTAGGGTATATTCCGCGTTTTAGAGGAGAACTTATGCTGCCCGACTCATCCATCCGTTTAAATAAATACATCAGCGAAAGCGGAATTTGCTCTCGTCGCGAAGCCGATCGCTATATCGAACAAGGTAACGTTTTCCTTAACGGTAAACGCGCCACCATTGGCGATCAGGTGAAACCTGGCGACGTTGTAAAAGTAAACGGTCAGTTGATTGAGCCTCGCGAGGCAGAAGATCTGGTGCTGATTGCGCTGAACAAGCCGGTGGGGATTGTCAGCACCACGGAAGATGGAGAACGCGATAACATCGTCGATTTCGTCAACCACAGCAAGCGCGTGTTCCCGATTGGCCGCCTGGATAAAGATTCTCAGGGGCTGATTTTCCTCACCAACCACGGCGATCTGGTTAATAAGATCCTGCGTGCCGGTAACGATCATGAAAAAGAGTATCTGGTTACGGTAGATAAACCGGTAACGGATGAGTTCGTGAGCGGTATGGCGGCGGGTGTACCGATTCTGGGTACAGTGACGAAGAAGTGCAAAGTGAAAAAAGAAGCACCGTTTGTGTTTCGCATCACCCTGGTACAGGGCCTGAACCGTCAGATTCGTCGCATGTGCGAGCACTTTGGCTATGAAGTGAAGAAACTGGAACGTACGCGCATCATGAACGTTAGTTTAAGCGGTATTCCGCTGGGCGAGTGGCGTGATTTAACCGACGATGAGCTCATCGACCTGTTTAAACTTATCGAAGGTTCCTCTTCGGAAGCGAAGCCAAAGGCGAAGGCAAAACCGAAAACGGCGGGCATCAAGCGCCCGGTGGTGAAGATGGAAAAAACGGCTGAAAAAGGGAGCCGCCCGGCGTCCAACGGTAAGCGTTTTACCTCGCCGGGGCGTAAGAAAAAAGGGCGTTAATCAGCGTCTGCCGCGCGTCGGCGTATTCGCTGACCAGGAAAACGACGCTTCCGCATCTGGTTTATAAGCCTGCTTTTTCTTCAACTGGCGGGCTTTCTTCGCTTCAGCTTCACGCGCAACCATCAGCTTATCGATGTACTCTTTCTTGATGCTGTTGGTTTCGGCATTGGTCAATACGCGGCCATGCGCGATACGGGCGCGATCAAGCAACGTTTTCAGTTCACGCTGCTCGCGTTCGGTCATCTCTTTTTGGGTGATGCGGGGGAGTGCCATGATGGTGCCCTCAGTTAGCCAGAGAGTCCAGTGTACGGGAAATTAGCTGAGAGCAGAATGGTTTAATCGAATCGTCAGGTCAGGCGAGGCGAGCGTACTGTCTTTTCTTTTCCGGTCCGATGATATCCATCGACTTTTCGTTTTGGCCGATTGCTGCGAGCTTACGGCCATCAATGGTTGACCAAAATGCTAAGGCTTGTTTTGCCGCTGCCCTGACGTCGACGGCATCAATTTTTTTATGGGGTATGGTCATGATGACTCCTGTATGAATTTTGTCCATCGAACGTCACTTTAACTTAAAATAGTTCGCATAACAAATAGGAAGAATAACGCGACATTCAGTATGCAATATCTTGTGCGTTGAGCGTTCTTCTTTGAATAATCTCTTTTATATCAATGACTTCAGCAGACATTTTATTATAGCTGTTGGCGACTTGTGCAAAGCCGTACGTACGATAACGCGGCTGAGCGTCCGGAACCGGATCACAAATGAATACCTCGTTTAATCCGAGCATGTCGCAAAAAGTGGTTGAGTAGATAAGGGCAATCGTCAGGATGTTTCCAGTTAGCATACTCACTTCATGCGCAATAAAGTTTTCCAGCATACAAATTGCGAATTCATTTCTTTTGGTATCGTATTTACAAAGGATGACCGCATGCAGCGAACCCGGCGTTGATCGGTCGGTGAGCTTGAGATGTATATCCAAAATACCGTTGCTGATACCACCGTAATAATGGCGCATCCCCCATGACCAGTTGAGAGAACTATCTGCAACCCCCGCAGCTAATAGAGATTTATCTTCTGCGCTTAGGATGTCTACCGAAATGGAGCGCCATCCCAAAATTAGAATGATTTCCTGAGTGATATTAATACAGTAATGGTGAATTTCCTGAATTGATAAGTTGCTCATCCGTGCTGCATCCCTCTGCCAGTGATCCTTGTACGAATCTTACCGCTGAGAGTTATCTTCACGAGATTTGTAATAAAAATCCGGAAAGCGTCTCGCAAATAATTTATGGATAGAACATCAAACCCGGCAAGTTCGCCTTACCGGGCTGTAAGTCATCCCTCTTTCACTGCATCCCTTGCCTTCTCATCAAGCGGCTTCCCGGACCAGTAACCCGCAAGCAGTGAGCCGGAAAGATTGTGCCAAACCGAGAACAGCGCGCCGGGCAGCGCCGCGAGCGGGCCGAAGTAGATTTTACCCAGAGCAGCCGCAAGGCCAGAGTTTTGCATCCCCACTTCAATGGCCAGTGTGCGGCAGGTGGACTCATCAAAACCAAACAGCTTCCCGCCCCAATAACCGCCGAGCAGGCCGATTGTGTTGTGCAGAATGACGGCGATAATCACCACAAAACCGACCGAAGCGATGTGTGATGCGGAACCGGCCACCACGGCGCTGATAATCGCCAGAATGCACACCATTGAAAACGCGGGAAGAAAAGGCTCTACGGCTTTCACCACGCGTGGGAAGAGATGGTGCACAATCAGCCCCAGACCAATGGGGATCACCACGATTTGCAGAATGCTCAACAGCATGCCCATTACATCAACCTGAATATGCGCATCGACGTACAGACGGGTGAGCAACGGCGTGGCGATCACCCCAACCAGTGTAGAAACAGACGAAATGGTGACCGACAGTGCGACGTCGCCTTTCGCCAGATAAATCATCACGTTGGATGCAGTACCGCTCGCCACGCTGCCAACCAGCACCATCCCGGCAGAAAGCTCCGGCGGCATCTTAAACAGTAGCGCCAACAGCCACGCGGCGAGCGGCATCACCAGATAATGCAGGAAAATCCCCGCCGCAACTGGTGCCGGGCGTGAAAGCACGCGTTTAAAGTCGTCCACTTTAAGATGCACGCCCATGCCGAACATAATCAGCATCAGCAGAGTTGGCACCCACGGGCCGATGGCAGTGAACGTGGGCGGCGTGTAATACGCAATAACGGAGAGCAGCAGCGCCCATAACGGGAACAGCCGGGTCAGAACAGCGAGCATGTTGTATTCCTTGCGATAGCGTTGTGTTTGCATTGTGTTGTTATAAAAAGGCCGGGTTCGAGCCCGGCCATAGGTATTGTTTATCGCGTGGAAGGGGATTATTCAAATAAATTATGCTCATGTTCCCTTGTGAACACTCTCCCAGCTCAATCCAAAACGTGCCAGATATTTACGTAATCGATCGGCGTCGTTAGGGTTGGCCTTTTTCTGCCGGGAGACAGCAAACAGCATTCTTCCTGCTTCTGAAAGCGATGCACTGGTACGGCACACGTCCAGAACGGTCTCCAACTGGCGCTGATCAAAGAGATCAATTTCCTGATTAACGATCGTCGTTTCACTTGTGGTTTGCCACTCGGCCTGTAAACGAGCAATTTCTTCACCGACGACAGCGAGCGTTATACGTCCGTTCTCGGCAAGTGTTGCCATACGCGTGATCGATGCGCTTAATTCTCTGAAGTTTCCGCGCCATATTGCGTGTGGTGAGCAGGCAAACGAAAGATAGCACTCACGCGCCTCTTTATCGAAACGCACCTGCGATTGTTGTTCACGGGTAAATCGCCCCAGTTCGTACTCAACGTTGGGTGCGATATCTTCACGCCGTTGAATCAGCCCTGGTAGTGCGAAACTCCACATATTGATACGCGCGTAAAGGTCTTCGCGAAAACGCCCTTCGGCGATCCATTGGCGCATATCGCGATGGGTGCCGGCAATCAGTTGAAAATCGCTATGCATCTCTTTATCAGAGCCAAAGGGGAAGAAGGTTTTTTCCTCAATGGCTTTCAACAGCATCGCCTGTTCATCCAGTCCCAGTTCGGCGATCTCATCAAGAAACAGGACGCCGCCATCGGCTTCCCGCAGCAAACCGGCGCGTGGTGTTAATGCGCCGGTAAAGGCGCCTTTGACATGCCCAAACAGCGTGGACATGGCGTTATCGCCGCGCAATGTGGCGCAGTTGATGGCCACAAATTTTCCCTCAACCCGATGACGCGACTGACGAAGCTGAAATATCCGTTTTGCCAGAAATGACTTCCCCGCACCGGTCGGCCCGGTGAGCAGGATGGGCGCACTGGAACGCAGGGCCACGCGCTCAATCTGGTCAATCAGCTTGTTAAAGGTGGCGTTTCGCGTCTCAATACCGGCTTTCAGAAAAGAGACAGATTGCTGCTGTTCGTGCTGAAAACGGCTGGTCAGGGTGGCGTAACGACTTAAATCAAGGTCGATAACTGAGTACTCGCCTGCAGCGATGGCTTCATCAGAAGAACCTTTCGGCGCCGGGCTGGTTTGCAGCAGGCTGGCGGGAAGATAGCGTGCTTCTGTGAGCAGAAACCAGCAAATCTGCGCTACATGCGTCCCGGTGGTGATATGCACCAGATACTCTTCGTTTTCCGTATCAAAAGGATAATGCGTCGCAAAGTCGAGAAAGGCGGCGTAAACCTCTTCGAAATCCCACGGGTCACTAATCGTCACCGCATGTGGACGCACATCGGTGTGCGGCGAGAGCAGGGCAACATCTTCAGCCAGCCGTTGTGCCATGTTTTCGTCACGCGGCTGGTGGAGTAATTCCAGGCGGTCTATGGGGAAATCAGCCTGCTGGCATAACCCTACCGTGGGCCGCCATTTCTTAAATCGATTTGCTCGCTTGCCACGTTTATCCAGGACTGTACCCAGAACGCCAATCACTACCCGCCGTTTTTTCATGGTTTATCCAGAAAGATAAATATCGATATAAAAAGATAAATTTTAAGCGAGGTAAAGGCAATGCCTCTTGCTCGCTTAAAAAATAAAATCGTTGTTAATCATGTGATTATAAAACTTTATTGCGATTTCTCTTTTCTGGCACGCTTCTGGCAATAACGACAATGGTCAACGTGCTGAATATGCAGGGGTTTAAAGCCCCGCCGGCGCCCCAGGAACAGCTGAGGCTGTTTTCCCGAGAGCGTTCCGTCTCAGTCGATGACACGCAAGGGTTCGATTCCCGATTCATTTACTCAATGAACACTGGTTGTTATTCATCGAACAAAACCGTGGATTGTGCAGGTGGCAATCCGCAAAACAGGCTGCCGGTAATGATGCCGTGCGACAGGCAAAAGGGAGTTCCCCTGTCGCTTCGCCTCTGCATTCGCACCTGATTTTTATAAGGAACAGAAAATGACGAAGAAAATCACAATCCGAAAAGGTCAACTGGGATTACTGGCAAAAAATGGCGATTACTACCGTGTTCTGGAGGCAGGTGAACATCGTTTACCCTGGTTCACCACGCCGGACGTGTTGGTAGTAAACCTGGACGGTGGCGAAGTGCCTGATGAGCTGGCGAACTGGCTGCGTCGCTATCAGCCAGAATGGGTTGAACGCTACTGCGTGATCGCCGATTTAACCGACTCTGAAGCGGGCGCGTTATATATCAATGGTGTATTGCAGGAGATCCTCGCGCCTTCCACGCGTCGTTTGTACTGGAAGCCCGTTGAAGAGATGCACGTGATGCGCATGGATACGCGGCAGGTTCAGGTGCCTGCAGAGGTCATGAACGCAGTGTTACAGCCACGACGCAGCGGTGCGGTAAAAGGACGCGATATTATTCTCACGGTCTCTATCGCAGCGTGGCATGTGGGGGTTTTAAAGGTTGATGGGGAAACGCAGGCATTACTGCCACCCGGTTTAAGCGCTTACTGGAAGGTGAATCATCTTGTAGAGGCCGAGGCGGTCGATACCCGACTTCAGGTTCTGGAAGTGGGCGGACAGGAGATTCTGACCAAGGACAAAGTGAATCTTCGTTTGAATCTGGCAGCGAACTGGCGTTACCAGGATGTTTTGCAGGCTTTTGGGCAACTGGCGAAGCCAGTAGATCACTTATATCGCGAGCTGCAATTTGCGCTACGTGAAGCCGTGGGAACACGCACGCTCGATGAATTGCTGGAAGATAAGCAGGTCATCGATCAGGTGGTGAGCGCACAAGTGAAAGGCCGCATGGCGCCGTTGGGGATTGAAATTGCGTCTTTAGGCGTGAAGGACATTGTGCTGCCGGGCGAAATGAAAACCATCCTGGCGAAGGTCGTTGAAGCGGAGAAATCGGCGCAGGCGAACGTTATCCGTCGACGTGAAGAGACGGCTGCAACGCGTTCGCTTTTAAACACAGCCAAAGTCATGGAAAACAGCCCAGTGGCGCTGCGACTCAAGGAAATGGAAACCTTAGAAAAGGTGGCTGAGCGTATCGATAAAATCTCGGTCTTTGGCGGTCTTGACCAGGTGCTACACGGTTTAGTGAATATAAAAGGGTAGAGTAAATGATGAATAACGGCGTTAACGGCGCGATGCGCGAGCGGGTATTACGACAGCTCGAAGAGGTGGAGCGCCGTTATGATGTAAGAGTGCTTTTTGCCTGTGAATCCGGTAGCCGGGGTTGGGGATTCGCCTCGCCTGATAGTGATTACGACGTGCGCTTTTTATATGTTCACCCGCCGGAATGGTATTTGCGGGTTGAGCCCCAGCGAGATGTGATCGAACTGCCGATAGATGAGGAGCTGGATGTGTGTGGTTGGGAGTGGCGTAAAGCGCTTGGGCTACTAAAAGGGGCAAATCCTACGCTTATCGAATGGCTGGATTCGCCAATCGTGTATCGGCAGGACGATGTGACAGTGTCGGCATTGAAAGCGCAGATCCCGTTTTGGTTTTCACCGCTTCGCGCACGCTGGCACTACCTCTCAATGGCGCGGAAAAACTTTCGTGGTTATTTGCAGGGGGATGAAGTCAGATTGAAAAAATATTTCTATGTACTGCGTCCGCTTCTTGCCGTTCGCTGGATTGAAGCGGGAAAAGGTGCTCCACCGATGCGCTTTGCCGAGTTGTTGGCAGGTAGCGATCTGGAGGCGTCATTGCGCAGGGAGATAGACGAACTGTTGATGCGTAAAATGCGTGCAGGAGAAGCGGTATATGGCATGCGGCGTCCGTTATTGCATGCATTCATCCTCTCAGAGCTGGCAAGAAGCGAAGTGGCTCTGACGCTGCCCGACACACGTGAGGGAAATATCCGCGCGCTTGATACACTGCTTTATCAAACGGTGATGGTGTGATCATATTGCCCGACAGCGATAGCGCTTGCCGGGCAATATTCCGCGGCAGTTTATTCAAACAAATTCTGATGCAGCTTCTGCACAACCTGTTCGGCTTCGCTGCCGGGTACCAGGAAGCACAGATTGTGGCTGGATGCGCCATAGCAAATCATGCGGATGTTGAACGGTTCCATCACCCCGAACACCTCTTTCCCCACGCCGCAGGCTTTAGAGAGATCGTTACCAATCAGCGCGACCAGCGCGAGATTTTCTTCCACTTCGACGCGGCACAGTTCGGAAAGCTCCATCAGCAGCGACTGAGTCAGCAGCGTATCGCCGGTGGAGGTTGAACCGGTGGTATCCAGCGTTAACGCTACGCTGACTTCAGATGTAGTGATCAAATCCACCGAGATATTGTGACGTGCCAGAATGCCGAAAACTTCCGCCAGGAAACCGCGTGAGTGCAGCATATTCAGGCTATGCAGGGTCACCAGCGTTTGTTTACGACGCAGGGCCAGTGCGCGGAACAGCGGTGGATTCTGCGTTTTGTTGCACACCAGTGTGCCGCCGGCTTTCGGGTCTTTGCTTGAGCCCACAAACACCGGAATATCGCTGCGTACGGCGGGCAGTAGCGTGGCCGGGTGTAGCACTTTCGCGCCGAAGGTTGCCATTTCGGCCGCTTCTTCAAAGGCGATTTCATCAATGCGTTTAGCTGCAGGGACGACGCGCGGGTCGGTGGTGTAGATGCCCGGCACATCCGTCCAGATATCAACACGGATTGCATGCAGCGCTTCACCCAGCAGGGCCGCCGTGTAGTCGCTGCCGCCACGGCCAAGCGTCGTGGTGCGGCCTTTGGCTTCACTGCCGATAAAGCCTTGTGTGATGACCATGCCTTCCGCCAGACGCGGGGCCAGTTGCTGGGTTGCCAGCTCGGCCAGCGCAGCAACGTCCGGTTCGGCGCGGCCAAAGCGATCGCTGGTGCGCATCACTTTACGCACGTCAAACCACTGCGCCTGCACATCCCGCTGGCGCAGCACTTCAACGAAAAGCAAGGTGGACATCAGTTCACCGTGGCTGACCAGTTCATCGGTCAGCGCGGTTGAGGTGGCCAGAGAAGCCGCTTCCGCAAGCGTGGTGATATTTTCCAGCAGGCGTTCCACTTCTTCGCGGATTACGTTCGGGTTCGCCAGGCGTTCCAGAATGGAGAACTGGATTTTGCGGATGGCATCCAGTTTGGCGAAGCGTTCGGTGGCCTCCAGCCCTTCGGCCAGCGCAACCAGCAGATTGGTCACGCCTGCGGAGGCGGAAAGCACCACTAAACGGACGCGGGAATCGGAGAGCACCACGTCCGCGCTGCGGTTCATGGCATCAAAATCGGCTACGCTGGTGCCGCCAAATTTGGCGACGACAAAATCTGTCATTGTGTACTGCCTCGTGTCAGGGGTTCCTTTTTTCAGCCTTGGCACAAGGGAAGAGCGGTATACAGGGGGACGCAGAAACTACGATTTCCCCAGAAGTGCTCCACCTTGCGAAACGCCGGACTGCCAACGTTTCTGGTGACAACCCAGGGGATTCAGCCCCTGTAGCCGATAGCGAACGTGACCAGGCGTTCAGCCACCTCGGCGTTGCTCCCCCTCACGTATCTTTCGCGGACTGGCTCCTGAAATACGATTACCTGGGCAACGCGCCTCTTCTGGCCTGCGCCATGCGCAGGTAGTGCCTTTATAAATAAAGGCTTAAGCCACCCCTGTCAACGCTGGGGTTATGCGGATTTTTCATGCAAAAAGGGGTGTCAGAAAAAACACTTATGACAGCTATACTTTTTGCGACTCTATGCCTTGTTTGTTGCCTGTAACACTAAAACGATCACAAATTTTTGTAACTGGCGCTACAATCGAGGGCAGTAACGATTCTCAAATCAGAAGGGTATTGCTAATGAAAAATATCAACCCAACGCAGACCGCTGCGTGGCAGGCACTACAGAAACACTTCGATGAAATGAAAGATGTCACTATTGCCGAGCTGTTTGCCGAAGATAGCGACCGTTTCAGCAAGTTTTCCGCTACGTTTGACGATCTGATGCTGGTGGATTTCTCTAAAAACCGCATCACGGAAGAAACCCTGAGTAAGCTGCAGGATCTGGCGAAAGAGACCGATCTGAGCGGCGCGATTAAATCGATGTTCTCCGGTGAGAAAATCAACCGTACCGAAGACCGTGCCGTGCTGCACGTGGCGCTGCGTAACCGCAGCAACACCCCGATTATCGTTGACGGCAAAGACGTGATGCCGGAAGTTAACGCTGTGCTGGATAAGATGAAAGGTTTCTCTGAAGCCATCATTTCCGGTAGCTGGAAAGGCTATACTGGCAAAGCGATCACCGACGTGGTCAACATCGGTATCGGCGGTTCTGACCTCGGCCCGTTCATGGTGACCGAAGCGCTGCGTCCGTACAAAAATCATCTGAATATGCACTTTGTGTCTAACGTCGATGGTACTCACATCGCGGAAGTGCTGAAAACCGTTAACCCGGAAACCACCCTGTTCCTGGTCGCATCCAAAACCTTCACCACGCAAGAAACCATGACCAACGCCCACAGCGCGCGCGACTGGTTCCTGGCGACGGCGGGCGATCAAAAACACGTGGCGAAACACTTCGCGGCGCTTTCCACCAACGCGAAAGCGGTGGGCGAGTTTGGTATTGATACCGCCAACATGTTCGAGTTCTGGGACTGGGTGGGCGGCCGTTACTCTCTGTGGTCAGCCATCGGTCTGTCGATCATTCTCTCCGTCGGCTTCGACAACTTTGTGGAGTTGCTCTCCGGCGCGCACGCGATGGACAAGCATTTCTCCACCACGCCTGCTGAGAAAAACCTGCCGGTTCTGCTGGCGCTGATCGGCATCTGGTACAACAATTTCTTCGGCGCGGAAACTGAAGCGATTCTGCCGTACGACCAGTATATGCACCGTTTTGCGGCCTACTTCCAGCAGGGCAACATGGAGTCCAACGGTAAGTATGTTGACCGCAACGGTAACAAAGTGGCGCACCAGACCGGCCCAATCATTTGGGGCGAGCCGGGTACTAACGGCCAGCACGCGTTCTATCAGTTGATTCACCAGGGCACCAAAATGGTTCCTTGTGATTTCATCGCGCCGGCTATTACTCACAACCCGCTTTCCGATCACCACCCGAAACTGCTGTCTAACTTCTTCGCCCAGACCGAAGCGCTGGCGTTCGGTAAATCTCGCGAAGTGGTTGAACAGGAATATCGCGATCAGGGTAAAGATCCGGCCACGCTGGAACACGTGGTGCCGTTTAAAGTCTTTGAAGGCAACCGCCCAACCAACTCCATCCTGCTGCGCGAAATCACCCCGTTCAGCCTGGGCGCGTTGATTGCGCTGTATGAGCACAAAATCTTTACTCAGGGCGCTATCCTGAACATCTTCACGTTCGACCAGTGGGGCGTTGAGCTGGGTAAACAGCTGGCAAACCGTATTCTGCCGGAACTGAAAGATGGCAGCGAAATTAGCAGCCACGATAGCTCTACCAACGGCCTGATTAACCGTTATAAATCCTGGCGTGCATAAGTCGTCTTAATCTGAAAATGCCGGCGTAATAGCCGGCATTTTTTTATCGGATAAATCCCCTTGTCCGTGATCTCAGCTGAAAATTGCCGATGAGCATATTCCTAAAACATAAACAGAGCTGAATTAAATAAGAGTTCATTTTCAGATATTACGCAGGTTTAATATATGTGTTTTATTCGTAACTTGCTGATTTACCGATTTTTATAATCAATAAATAATACTTATCTGTTACCTTTTTCTCATTTTCTTAAAATCCCTTGCTCACTTCCCCTGACGCTAATTCCCGGTATTGAGTTGTGTATACTCGATGACGCCTGAATATTTCAGGTATACCCGCTTATTTTCAGGTTGTATGTGCGTGAGCCACGCATGTATTTCATGCTGACTTTCACTCTGCAATCCGGAATTCCCAGGGTATGTACCTCCATTTATTCAATGAAGGGAAATTGTTATGAAGAAAATCATTTATGGCATTCTTGCCATATCTGCGTTTGCGGCGGCATCCGCGTCAGCAGCGCCGGTGGAAACCGGTGATGCGGCGGGCTCTGCGGCGACGTCTGTCTCCGCGGGGAGTTCTACCGCGACCAGCGCCAGCACCGTGAGTTCTGCGGTAGGTGTCGCGCTGGCAGCGACAGGTGGCGGTGATGGCTCCAATACCGGAACCACGACCACCACAACCACCAGTACCCAGTAATACGGGTGCGTTTACCCATAACCACACTTCGGTGTGGTTATTTTGCCCCTTCGGAGAAACGTCGTGAAGCGACTTGCCATTATCACTCTTTGCCTGCTGCTTCAGGCGTGTTCATCCAGCACAAAAGGTCTGGGAAAATCGTTATGGGATAGCCTGTTCGGCACGCCCGGCGTGCATCTTACAGCGGACGATATCCAGAATATGCCCTACGCCAGCCAGTATATTCAGCTCAATAACGGCCCGCAGATTTTTGTGGCTCTGGCTTACTCGGAAAACGGTCAGCACAAGTGGGTGACGCAGGATCAGGCCACGCTGGTCACGCAGCACGGCCGTATCGTCAAGACGCAACTGGCAGGCGACAACCTGCTGGATGTTAACAATCTCGCCAGCGACCCGTTAGCCAAACCTAATCAGGTGGTGGATGGCGCAAGCTGGACGCGCACGATGGGCTGGACCGAGCACCGTCAGGTGCGTTACGCCACCGCGCACTCCACCTTCCACTGGGGCGATCGCGAAACGCTGACCTTAGCCGGAAGCGAGACGCCGGTCCGCGTGCTGGAAGAAACAGTGACCACCGACCAAACAACCTGGCGCAACCGCTTCTGGATTGATGACGAAGGCCAGATTCGACAATCAGAACAATACCTTGGGGCGGGCTTTTTCCCGGTGAAAACGACCCTGATCAAGGCCGCAAAACAATGAAAAAAATCACGCTCATCGCAGGACTTTTCTGCGCCATCTCGGGTGGCGCATTCGCAGCAGGCACCGTGGATGTTCATCGTGAAGGCGAGGCAAAAACGCTGACCTTGACCAACGCCGACCGTCTGGCGGATCTCGTTGCGCAGCCACGACTCGCCGGAAGCTGGTGGCGCGGTGCGGTGATCGCCGAACAGCAGGCGACCACGATAGCTCAGCAACAGCATCAGGTATTACTCGCCGCGTTAAGCCGCGCGGCGATGGAGGCGAGCGGAAGTGATGCCGCTGCCATTAATGCCTTACGCCAGCAGCTTCAGGCCATCAACGTCACGGGACGACAGTTTGTCTCGCTGGACCCGGATGAGGTTCGCATCGGTGAAGGGAAAAATCCGCCACTTCAGGGGAAATACAGCCTGTGGGTAGGCAATGAACCCTCGACGATAACGCTTTTCGGTTTGATCAATCGCCCTGGCAAAGTGGCGTTTACGCCCGGTCGCGATGTCGCAGGCTATCTCAAAGATGTTGAACGACTCAGCGGCGGCGAGCGGAGCTACGCGTGGGTGATTTATCCCGATGGCCGCACGCTGAAGGCCCCCATCGCCTACTGGAACCGACGTCATATTGAGCCGATGCCCGGCAGCATCGTGTTTGTTGGCTTTGCCGATTCACTGTGGACGAAGAAATACGATGAACTCAACGTCGCCATTCTTCGCTCCCTGTCGCAGCGGATACCTGATTAATGAAGAAAAAATACCTCTATAGCCTGCTGGCGCTGGGCGTCAGCGCCGCGTGCCATGCCGAAACGTATCCGGCGCCCATTGGCCCTTCGCAGTCTGATTTTGGCGGCGTCGGCCTGCTGCAAACACCTACCGCTCGAATGGCGAGGGAAGGGGAAATCAGCCTTAACTATCGCGATAACGATCAGTACCGCTACTACTCTGCCTCCGTGCAACTGTTCCCGTGGCTGGAAACGACGCTGCGTTATACCGACGTGCGAACCAAACAATACAGCAGCGTCGATGCGTTCTCGGGCGATCAAACCTATAAAGATAAAGCCTTCGACCTGAAACTGCGCCTGTGGGAAGAGAGTTACTGGATGCCGCAGGTTTCCGTCGGCGCGCGCGATATTGGCGGTACCGGGCTGTTTGACTCGGAATATATCGTTGCCAACAAAGCCTGGGGGCCGTTCGATTTCTCCCTCGGAATGGGCTGGGGCTATCTGGGCACCAGCGGCAACGCCACGAACCCGTTCTGCTCTTACAGCGATAAATATTGCCATCGCGACAACAGCTACCGCGAAGCGGGATCGATGGACAGCAGCCAGATGTTTCGCGGCCCGGCGGCGTTTTTTGGCGGGGTAGAATATCAAACGCCCTGGCAGCCATTGCGCCTGAAGCTGGAGTATGAAGGCAATAACTACCAGCAGGATTTTGCCGGAAAACTGGACCAGAAAAGCAAGTTTAACGTCGGCGCTATTTATCGCGTTGCGGATTGGGCCGACGTTAACCTGAGCTACGAGCGTGGGAATACCGTAATGTTCGGCTTCACCCTGCGCACGAATTTCAACGATCTGCGTCCGTCTTACAACGACAACGCGCGGCCAAAATATCGCCCGCAGCCGCAGGACGCGATTCTGCAACATTCGGTGGTAGCGAATCAGCTTACGCTGCTGAAATACAACGCCGGTTTTGCCGACCCGAATATCCAGACTAAAGGCGATACGCTCTATGTCACCGGCGAGCAGGTGAAATATCGCGACTCGCGCGAAGGCATTGATCGGGCAAATCGCATCATCATGAACGATCTGCCGGAAGGCATTCGCACCATCCGCATTACCGAAAATCGCCTCAATATGCCGCAGGTGACCACGGAAACTAACGTCGCCAGCCTGCAACGTCATCTGGAAGGCGAGCCGCTCGGCCACGAAACGCCGCTGGACCAAAAGCGCGTCACGCCGATCGTGCCGGAAACCACCGAGCAGGGCTGGTATATCGACAAATCGCGCTTCGATTTCCATATCGATCCGGTGCTGAGTCAGTCCGTCGGCGGGCCGGAAAGTTTCTATATGTACCAGTTAGGCGTGATGGGCACAGCGGACTGGTGGGTCACCGATCACCTGCTGACCAGCGGCAGTCTGTTTGCCAACATCGCCAACAACTATGACAAATTTAACTACACCAACCCGCCGAGCGACTCGAAACTGCCGCGCGTGCGTACTCACGTGCGTGAATACGTTGAGAATAACGTCTATGTGAATAACCTGCAGGCGAACTATTTCCAGTATCTGGGGAATAATTTCTACGGCCAGGTTTACGGCGGCTATCTGGAAACCATGTTCGGCGGGGCGGGCGTCGAGGCGCTATACCGCCCGGTAGACAGCAACTGGGCGGTGGGTATCGACGCCAACTACGTGAAACAGCGTGACTGGCGCAGCGCGCAGGACATGATGAAATTCACCGACTACAGTGTGAAGACCGGGCATCTCACCGCGTACTGGACGCCGCCGTTTGCCCAGGATGTGCTGGTCAAAGCCAGCGTAGGTCAATATCTGGCGGGCGATAAGGGCGGCACGCTCGATATCTCTAAACACTTCGACAGCGGCGTGGTGGTCGGTGGCTACGCTACCATCACCAACGTTTCCGGTGATGAATATGGGGAAGGGGAGTTCACTAAAGGCGTGTATGTCTCTGTGCCGCTGGATCTCTTCTCCTCCGGCGCCACCCGCAGCCGCGCCGCGGTGAACTGGGTACCGTTGACCCGTGATGGCGGCCAGAAGCTGGGGCGCAAGTTTGACTTGTATGGGATTACCAGTGATAAGAGTATGAATTTCCGGTAATTGTGCGGTCTGTGTGCCGGATGGCGGCGTAAACGCCTTATCCGGCCTACGGGGAATTTGAAGGTGCTATGCAACGTTTTGACGCGCTCTGTAGGCCGGATAAGGCGTAGCCGCCATCCGGCACTGCTGATGTAAAAAATGTAGATCTGGATCACATTTTTGCGTTATACAGGAGGCTCAGCCTGCACAGGAGAGGCCGCCATGACATCACTCCCCCGTCCACGCGTCGAGTTTATCTCGACGATCTTACAGACTGTCCTCAACCTTGGGCTACTCTGCCTTGGTATGATTCTGGTCATCTTTCTCGGCAAAGAGACGCTGCACTTAGCCGACGTGCTTTTTGCGCCTGAGCGCACCAGCAAATACGAGCTGGTGGAAGGCCTGGTGGTTTATTTCCTCTACTTCGAATTTATCGCACTGATCGTGAAGTACTTTCAGTCCGGTTTTCACTTCCCGCTGCGCTACTTCATCTATATCGGGATCACCGCGATTGTGCGCCTGATCATTGTCGATCACACCTCGCCGCTCGACGTGTTGATCTACTCCGGGGCGATCCTGTTGCTGGTGATCACCCTGTGGTTGTGTAACTCCAAACGCCTGAAACGGGAATAAAAAAATGGCGCTCCGAAGAGCGCCAAACAACAGTCACAAGTTAAATCGAGGATTGCAGTGGCTTTTCCCGTTTCCGGGAGGGTAGAACGAGGGTATTAACCTTTCACACCGCCTGCCGTCAGGCCATTAACCAGCCAGCGCTGCGCCAGCAGGAACACGACGGTAATCGGAATGGCAGAGAGCACAGCGGCTGCGGCAAAGTCGCCCCACAGGTAGTTTTGCGGGTTGAGATATTGCTGCATACCAACCGCCAGGGTGTAGCTGTCCACATCGCGCAGCAGCAGTGACGCTACCGGCACTTCAGTGATAGCGGCGATAAACGACAGAATAAACACCACCGCCAGAATCGGTACGGAGAGCGGCAGCAGTACCAGGCGGAAGGCCTGCCACGGTGTTGCGCCATCCAGTGCCGCCGCTTCTTCCAGCGAGTTATCGATAGTTTCGAAGTAGCCTTTAATCGTCCAGACGTGCAGTGCGATACCGCCTAAGTAAGCGAAGATCACGCCGCCGTGGGTGTTCAGGCCGATAAACGGAATGTACTGACCGAGGCGGTCAAACAACGCGTACAACGCCACCAGAGAGAGCACCGCCGGGAACATCTGGAAAATCAGCATCCCTTTCAGCAGGGTCGCTTTCCCCGGGAAACGCATACGGGCAAAGGCGTAAGCACAGGTTGTGGAGAGGGTGACGATGCCAATCGCAGTAATGCCCGCAATTTTCACCGAGTTCCACAACCACAGCAGAACCGGGAAGGGTGGCGGTGTGACGCGGCCATCAGCGTGTTCTACGCTGAAGCCCAACGCCAGCCGCCAGTGCTCCCAGGAGATTTTTTCCGGGATCAGACTCCCGGTGGCGAAGTTACCTTCGCGCAGAGAAATGGCGATAACCATCAGCAGCGGGAACATGATTGCCGCGATGAAGATCAGGAGTAACAGGTGCGTTGTAAACAAGCGCAGTTTCTGAGATTTCGGTTGTACCATAGCCATTGTCGTTATCTCCCTTAATCAAACTTCATACGCGTGGCTTTCAGGTTCACTATCGCCAGCGCACCCACCAACAGGAAGATAAGCGTGGCAATTGCCGCTGCGAGGCCGAAGTCCTGACCGCCGCCGCCTTCGAAGGCGATACGATAGGTGTAGCTCACCAGCAGGTCGGTATAACCGGCAGGCGTCGTGGTGCCGAGTCGGTCCGGGCCACCGTTGGTCAACAGCTGAATCAGAACGAAGTTGTTAAAGTTAAAGGCGAAGCTGGCAATCATCAGCGGCGTCAGCGGCTTAATCAGCAGCGGCAGCGTAATCTTGAAGAAGTTCTGGAACGGGCCTGCGCCGTCCATTGCCGAGGCTTCATACAGGTCGTCCGGAATCGCTTTCAATAAGCCCATGCACAGGATCATCATGTACGGGTAACCCAGCCAGGTGTTGACGATGATAATCATCGAACGCGCGGTGGTTGGGTCGCTGAACCAGGCGGGTTTGATACCGAACAGCGCGCTCAGCATCATGTTGATTTCACCAAAGCTCTGGTTGAACAGCCCTTTGAAAATCAGAATCGAGATAAACGACGGTACGGCGTAGGGCAGAATCAGCAACACGCGGTAAATCGCTTTGCCTTTCAGGGCTTCCCACTGCACCAGGCATGCCAGTACCATGCCGACGGCAACGGTCAGAATGACGGTCAGTACCGAGAAGACAATCGTCCAGATAAAGATGGCGAAAAATGGTTTCTGAATCCCTTCATCGGTGAAGACGCGGGTGAAGTTGTCCCAGCCGATGGTCACGGTATAGCCTGGGCTCAGCTTCTCGCCGGTAAGATTACCGGAGGCATCGACCGCCTGGTAGTAACCTGCATCGTTGTTCGGCAGATATTTCACGCCGGTTTGGTTGTTGGTCAGTTCGTCGTTAGCGCCCAGTGTGTAAAGCGCGCGAGTGCCGGAGAACTGACGTAAAGAACTCATCACGACTTTGCTTTCGTCAGGCAGAACGGCGGTTAACTGGTTCAGGGCCTGACGATTTTGAGTGATCACGCGAAGCGCCGCACGCTCGCCTTCCGGCAGGGCATCCGCTTCCTTAAGCGTAATTTTCTGTTCGCCGCCTAATTTAAAGGCGTCGGAAAGGTAATTCTTGCCACTTTCACCGTCGGTAAGCGCCAGCTGCCAGTCGTCACCCGCCGGGATCAGCGTGAAGTTGTAAGACTTACCCGCCTGATAAGAACGGTCCATCAGCACCTGCTGAGCACGTTCAAAGGTGAGCTGGTTAGTGCTGCTGTAGTTGGTGAAGGCGATGGCGATGGTGCAAATCAGTGGGAACAGGACAAACAGCCCCATCCCGGCCATGCCCGGATAAACATAGCGCCAGGCGTACGCTTTACGATTGGCGAAAATATACAGGCCAGCAGAGCTTAAAATCAGCGTCATGATGGCGAACAGGTACTCCCCTTGTGCGTACATTAAAACTACAAGGTAACCCACCAGCAGGCCCAGCAGACCGATCGCTGACCATTTCAGCGCGTCACTTTGCCACCAATGTTTCTTTTTAATGACATCCATGGGGATCTTCCTCTACAACGTTGAAACTTCCTGGCCGGAGATGTGCCGGATGGCGGCATAAATGCCTTATCCGGCCTACAACCCTCTGTAGGCCTGATAAGCGAAGCGCCATCAGGCACATCGACAGCATTACTTAGTGATACGACCCTGCGCGTCTTTCAGTGCGGCATCGACAGTCTGACGACCGCTTGCGGCGTTGATGACCGCAGTACGAACGGCATACCAGAATGCAGACATCTGCGGGATGTTCGGCATGATTTCGCCTTTCTGGGCGTTATCCATGGTGGCCGCGATGCGCGGATCTTTAGCCAACTGATCCTGGAAGGATTTCAGTGCAACGGCGCCCAGCGGTTTGTCCTTGTTGACTTCATCCAGACCCTGGTCGGTCAGCAGATAGTTTTCGAGGAACTCTTTCGCCAGCTCTTTGTTCGGGCTCGCGGCGTTGATACCGGCGCTCAGCACACCGACGAACGGTTTAGACGGCTTGCCTTTGAAGGTCGGCAGCAGCGTCACGCCGTAGTTCACTTTGCTCTTATCGATGTTAGACCATGCCCACGGGCCGTTGATGGTCATCGCGGTGTCGCCTTTGTTAAAGGCCGCTTCAGCGATGGAGTAATCGGTGTCCGCGTTCATGTGTTTGTTTTTAATCAGGTCAACCAGGAAGGTCAGGCCCGCTTTCGCGCCAGCGCTATCTACGCCCACGTCTTTCACGTCATATTTGCCGTTTTCAAACTTGAACGCATAGCCACCGTCAGCAGCAATCAGCGGCCAGGTGAAGTACGGTTCTTGCAGGTTGAACATCAGCGCGCTCTTACCTTTCGCCTTCAGCTCTTTATCCAGCGCAGGAATTTCTTCCCAGGTTTTCGGCGGGTTCGGGACCAGGTCTTTGTTGTAAATCAGGGAGAGCGCTTCAACCGCAATCGGGTAAGCGATCAGTTTGCCGTTGTAGCGAACGGCGTCCCAGGTGAACGGATAGAGTTTGTCCTGGAAGGCTTTGTCCGGGCTGATTTCAGCCAGCAGACCAGACTGGGCGTAGCCGCCGAAACGGTCATGCGCCCAGAAGATGATGTCCGGGCCATCACCGGTTGCCGCAACCTGCGGGAATTTCTCTTCCAGCTTGTCCGGGTGTTCAACGGTGACTTTAATGCCGGTGTCTTTCTCGAATTTTTTACCTACCTCGGCGAGGCCGTTATAGCCTTTATCGCCGTTGATCCAGATAACCAGTTTTCCTTCTTCGATTTTCGCGAGGGCTGAGGCGGAAAACATCATCGTGGTCAGAGCAGACAGCGCGAGGATGCGAGCGCCAGTTTTAATTTTCATATATCCCGTCCTTTTTGGTGATGTACTCGTGGATACACAGAGGTGGTTTTTACGTTGTTGAGTCTCCTTTTTTAGCAACCTCTTTCCATCCTCCCTTCCTCTACGCCCCGAGGGGTGTTTATGTGATCTCTGTTACATAAATCAGAGTTATGAGTCCTGGCGCACACAAAAAACGCCCCGTTTTTGCAGGCCAGGTCACGATTTTCCCTGTAGCCCCTAACCCCCGGTGGCAGAGGGCGTTTTCTCATCCTCCCGCCTCCTCCCCCATAAAAAACAGGGGGGGTGGAGGATTCGCGACAACAAGGGATACCCCATAGTTCAATCCATCTTGAATGTTTCTGTTAGTGACGGGTTGTAACAAGGGAGAAGGCGATGGCAAACGTACAACTGCGAAATGTAACGAAAGCCTGGGGCGACGTGGTGGTATCGAAAGATATCAACCTGGATATCCAGGAAGGGGAGTTCGTGGTGTTTGTTGGGCCGTCGGGCTGTGGCAAATCTACACTGCTTCGCATGATCGCCGGGCTTGAGACTATCACCAGCGGCGACCTCTATATCGGGGAAACCCGGATGAACGAAATCCCGCCTGCGGAACGCGGTGTGGGCATGGTGTTCCAGTCCTATGCGCTGTACCCGCATCTCTCCGTCGCCGAGAACATGTCCTTCGGTCTGAAACTGGCGGGCGCGAAAAAAGAAGTCATTAACCAGCGTGTGAATCAGGTTGCCGAAGTATTGCAGCTGGCGCACCTGTTAGAGCGCAAACCAAAAGCGCTTTCCGGTGGTCAGCGTCAACGCGTGGCGATTGGCCGTACGCTGGTGGCGGAACCGAATGTGTTCCTGCTCGATGAACCGCTGTCCAACCTGGATGCCGCGCTGCGCGTGCAGATGCGTATTGAAATTTCCCGCCTGCACAAACGTCTGGGCCGCACGATGATTTACGTCACCCACGATCAGGTTGAAGCGATGACGCTCGCCGACAAAATCGTGGTGCTGGATGCAGGCCGCGTCGCGCAGGTCGGCAAGCCGCTTGAACTCTATCACTACCCGGCCGACCGCTTCGTCGCGGGCTTTATCGGCTCGCCGAAGATGAACTTCCTGCCGGTCAAAGTCACCGCTACGGCGATTGACCAGGTGCAGGTTGAGCTGCCAAACCGTCAACAGGTCTGGCTGCCGGTAGAAAGTAACAATGTGCAGGTCGGCGCCAACATGTCACTGGGTATTCGCCCTGAACATCTGCTGCCCAGCGACATCGCGGATGTCACCCTCGAAGGCGAAGTCCACGTTGTGGAACAGCTTGGTCACGAAACGCAAATTCATATCCAGATCCCCGCCATCCATCAGAACCTGGTCTATCGCCAGAATGATGTGGTGTTAGTAGAAGAGGGAGCCACATTCGCTATTGGCTTGCCGCCAGAGCGCTGCCACCTGTTCCGTGAGGATGGCACCGCATGTCGTCGGTTGCATAAAGAGCCCGGCGTTTGATTCCCATAACAAAGGCACAAAACCCGGCTACAAGGGTTCGTGTTTCAAAGAAAAGCAATGATCTCAGGAGATAGAATGATGATTACTCTGCGCAAACTTCCACTGGCAGTCGCCGTTGCGGCAGGCGTTATGTCTGTTCAGGCACTGGCAGTTGATTTCCACGGCTACGCGCGTTCCGGTATTGGCTGGACTGGCAGCGGCGGTGAACAACAGTGTTTCCAGGCAACAGGTGCACAAAGTAAGTACCGTCTCGGTAACGAATGTGAAACCTATGCGGAACTGAAGCTGGGCCAGGAAGTCTGGAAAGAAGGTGATAAGAGTTTCTACTTTGACACCAACGTGGCGTACTCCGTTGCTCAACAGAATGACTGGGAAGGTACTGACCCGGCATTCCGTGAAGCCAACGTGCAGGGTAAAAACCTGATTGAATGGCTGCCAGGTTCCACCATCTGGGCCGGTAAGCGTTTCTATCAGCGTCATGACGTTCACATGATCGACTTCTACTACTGGGATATTTCTGGTCCTGGTGCGGGTCTTGAAAACATTGATGTAGGTTTCGGTAAATTATCTTTGGCCGCAACCCGTTCTTCTGAAACTGGCGGTTCTTCATCTTTCGCAAGTAACAGTATTTATGATTACACCACGCGTACTGCGAACGATGTGTTCGACGTCCGCTTAGCGCAAATGGAAGTCAACCCAGGTGGTACGCTGGAATTAGGTGTTGATTACGGCCGCGCAAACCCACGTGACAACTATCGCCTGGTTGATGATGCATCTAAAGATGGCTGGATGTTCACCGCTGAACATACCCAGAGCATGCTGAAAGGCTATAACAAATTTGTTGTTCAGTACGCGACTGACGCGATGACGGCTCAGGGCAAAGGCTTATCTCAGGGTGCTGGTGTGGGCATTGATGAAAACACTGGCTTCGCTTATGACATCAATAATAATGGTAGCTTGTTACGTATCCTCGACCATGGTGCAATCTCTCTTGGAGAGCGTTGGGATCTGATGTATGTCGCGATGTATCAGGATATCGATTGGGATAACAACAACGGTACCAAATGGTGGACCGTCGGTATCCGTCCAATGTTCAAGTGGACGCCAATTATGAGCACCTTGCTGGAAGTTGGCTATGACAACGTGAAATCTCAGAACGTTGACGAAACAAATAACCAGTACAAAATCACTCTTGCACAGCAGTGGCAGGCAGGCGACAGCATTTGGTCCCGCCCGGCTATCCGTGTCTTCGCAACCTATGCGAAGTGGGATGAGAAGTGGGGTTATGACTACACTGGTAACCCAGCCACTAACACGAACTACGGTACCGCAGTTAATAAAGGCTTTAACGGCGGCTCATTCGGTCGTGGCGACAACGATGAATGGTCTTTCGGCGCACAGATGGAAATCTGGTGGTAATACTCGTTTAACCCGATGTAATGCCTGAAAAGAGGGGCGCAAGCCCCTCTCTCTTTACGCGCAGCGCGCTATTGCCTGGCGAGCGCTGAGCTCTGTATCTGAGGTAATAACAATGAAAATGAAGAAAAGTCTCATCGCCCTCGGCCTCTGCGCAGGTCTTATGGCAAGCGTACCGGCAGTCACTTTTGCAGATGTAAATTACGTGCCGCAGAACACCTCTGCCGCGCCAACCATTCCGACCGCTGCGTTACAGCAACTGACCTGGACGCCGGTGGATCAATCTAAAGTCCAGACCACAACGCTCTCCACGGCTGGCCAGAGCCTGAATGTGCCTGGTATCAGCGGCCCGGTTGCGGCCTACAGTGTGCCGGCCAACATTGGTGAACTCACGCTCACGCTGAGCAGTGAAGTCAATAAACAAACCAGCGTCTTTGCACCGAACGTTCTGATTCTGGATCAGAACATGACGCCATCAGCGTTCTTCCCGTCAAGCTACTTCACCTATCAGGAACCGGGCGTCATGAGCGCTGACCGTCTTGAAGGTGAAATGCGTCTGACGCCTGCGCTGGGCCAACAGAAACTGTATGTGCTGGTGTTCACCACCGAGCAGGATCTGCAAAAAACCACCCAATTACTGGATCCGGCGAAGTCCTACGCCAAAGGCGTCGGTAACGCGATTCCTGATATCCCGGACCCGATTGCCCGTCATATCACCGATGGCACGTTGAAGCTGAAAGTGAAAACCAATAGTACCTCCAGCGTTCTGGTTGGCCCACTGTTTGGCTCTTCCGGCCCGGCACCTGTCACGGTGGGTAACACCGCTGCACCGACTTACGCCGCACCTGCCGCCGTAGCCGCCGCACCTGCGCCAGCACCGGCGAAGAAAAGTGAACCGATGCTGAACGATACCGAATCGTACTTCAACAAAGCCATAAAGCAGGCGGTTGCGAGTGGTGATGTGGATAAAGCGTTGAAACTGCTGGATGAAGCTGAGCGCCTCGGTTCTACCTCTGCGAGATCCACCTTTATCAGCGCTGTAAAAGGCAAGGGGTAATGACATCCCCACAGTGCTGATGTTTAGGCTATGCCTTTCGGTGCGCCCCTCGGGGCGCACTTTTTTTCTGTTGTGCGACATGCTGTTGCATAACTGTTGCGTCAATGATCGTATTTAGCCATTACTGCACTCCCGCCCGCCCCATTCTGCGATACAATAGCCGCACATTATGTACTGGAGAGTCAGGCATGACGCATCCCGCACTGACGCAACTGCGTGCGCTAAACTATTTTGACGCAATCCCCTCGCTCGACGCTGAACAACTCGACTGGCTGTTGCTGGAAGATTCCATGACCAAACGCTTTGAACAATATGGTGTGGTCAGCGTCACACTGATTGACGAAGGGTTTGTCACCCGCGATGCTATAGCGGAAGAGTTACCCTTGTTGCCCGACGAGCAACGCTACTGGCTACGAGAAATATTGCTGTGTGTGGACGGCGTGCCCTGGCTTGCCGGGCGCACAGTAGTGCCGGAATCGACTTTAAGTGGCCCGGAACTGGCGCTGCAACAGCTTGGCAAGACGCCGCTGGGTCGTTACCTGTTTACGTCTTCCATGCTCACGCGTGATTTTATTGAGATAGGTTGCCATGCAGATCTCTGGGGGCGTCGTTCCCGCCTCCGGTTGAGTGGGAAACCACTGCTCCTGACCGAGCTGTTTCTGCCTGCATCGCCGTTGTACTAAGAGGAAGAGAAAATGGAGAGGAGTCTGACGCAGAATAAGCTGCTGGCCTTTCATCGCCTGATGCGTACCGACAAGCCGATTGGTGCGCTGTTGCTACTGTGGCCGACCTTGTGGGCGTTATGGGTTGCCGCGCCCGGCGTACCGCCGTTGTGGATTCTGGCGGTATTTGTCGCGGGTGTCTGGCTGATGCGCGCCGCCGGTTGCGTGGTGAATGACTATGCTGACCGTAAATTTGATGGTCATGTAAAACGCACCGCCAATCGCCCGTTACCGAGCGGTGCGGTGACGGAAAAAGAAGCGCGAACCCTGTTTGCCGTGCTGGTGCTGCTGTCGTTCCTGCTGGTGCTGACGCTTAATACCATGACCATTCTGCTCTCCGTCGCCGGGCTGGCGCTGGCGTGGGTTTATCCGTTTATGAAGCGTTATACCCATCTGCCGCAGGTGGTATTGGGCGCGGCGTTCGGCTGGTCGATCCCCATGGCATTTGCCGCCGTCAGTGAATCGCTGCCGCTGAGCTGCTGGTTGATGCTGCTGGCGAATATTCTGTGGGCTGTGGCGTACGATACGCAGTATGCGATGGTTGACCGCGACGATGACGTGAAAATTGGCGTGAAATCAACAGCAATTCTGTTTGGTCAATACGATCGCTTAATCATCGGTATTTTGCAGGTGGGCGTGCTGGTATTAATGGCGGCGATTGGTTACCTGAACGGGCTTAACTGGGAATTCTACTGGTCAATCTTCATTGCGGGCGCGCTGTTCGCGTACCAGCAAAAGCTGATTCAACACCGTGAACGCGCGGCCTGTTTCCAGGCGTTTATGAACAATAACTACGTTGGGCTGGTATTGTTTATCGGTCTGGCGATGAGTTACTGGCACTTTTAAAAAGGAAAAAAGCCGGATTTTATCCGGCTTTTTTTATGGCGGGGGCGCTGCGCTTGCCCGCCCTACAAGTTCCGAACCCGTAGGCCTGATAAGCGAAGCGCCATCAGGCGTCTTTCGGCGCCGGTTCTTCGTCCTGCGTCACACTCTCAATCGTCAAACGCACGTCCGGGGTGATGAGGTTCGCCATCATCTGGTACACCTTCATCGTCTCTTCCGGCTCGGCGTCACCGCTGTCGCTGATATAACCTTCATCACGCAGCGTCAGCACCAGCGAGGAGAACACCGCCTTGTCAAAGAACTCCGGCGAGTTAATGCCGTGCAGCACCGACAAACGTTGTGCCACGGTACGGCTCTCTTTCTCCAGCGTACTACGGTTCATCGAGGGGTTGGCGCTCAGCAGCCAGAACGTTATGGCATAACGTTGCAGCGTTTCACGCGCGCCTGCGGCCAGCAGTTGCAGGGTGCGGGAATGCGACGGATTGATGTGCAGTTCATCGCCCTGACGGGTGATCAGCGCCTGGCGTTCCATCTCATCAACCAGGGTATCAATCACCGACGCCAGCTCTGATTTTTCCCAGCGCAGGAACAGCTCAGCTTTCAGCATCGGGTAGATCACTTCAACCATGTTCTGCACATCCGCGCGAGAAACATGGCGATGCTGGGTCATGATGGTCGCCAGCAGCGACGGCATGATCAGCATATGGGCGATGTTGTTGCGGTAGTAAGTCATCAGCACCGCCTGCTCGCGCGGCAGAATGATGATATCGCCGATGGTGTCTTTCTCGACTTCGAACTTGTTCATCTGCAGCGCGTGGTCGATAAGCTCACTGGCCGTCACGTTTGGCGTGGTGGCATCCGGCGAATACGGCGCATTGCGCAGCAGCGACAGGTAACAATCCAGCTGTTGAGTCAACTGCTCACGTGTCAGAGAACGCTGACGAGATGCCAGCAGCGCGGTACAGCACAGGTTCATGGCGTTTGCCGCACCAGCGTTGTTAATGCGCACCATCAGTTCGGCGGCGATACCGTTCACCGTAGGCGTCAGCCAGGCCGGACGAATGGCTTCGATAGGATCGATAGACTCACGCCACTCCGGTACGTGATGGTTCAGGTAGTTCATCAGCGGAATTGGCTCACCGAAGTTCACGTAGCCCTGACCCAGGTTACGCAGCTTGCTCAGGCCTTTGAGCATCTGCGGCAGGCTCTCTTTCTCTTTGGTCGCGCCACGCAGCTCTTTTGCGTACGTGCCCACTTCCATCACGTGCTCGTAACCGATGTAAATCGGCACCAGTGTGATAGGACGTGTACCGCCGCGCAGCATCGCCTGAATGGTCATCGACAGGGTACCGGTTTTCGGGTCCAGCAGGCGGCCAGTACGGGAACGTCCACCTTCCACAAAGTATTCAACGGAATAACCACGGCTGAACAGCTCGCCGAGATATTCGCGGAACACGGTGGAGTAGAGTTTGTTGCCCTTAAAGGTACGGCGAATAAAGAACGCGCCCAGGCGACGGAAAATCGGGCCAGCGGGCCAGAAGTTCAGGTTGATACCGGCAGCAATGTGCGGCGGCACCAGCCCCTGGTGATAGAGCACGTAGGAGAGCAGCAGGTAGTCCATATGGCTACGGTGACACGGCACATACACAATCTCGTGGCCGTCATGCGCCAGCTGGCGAACGCGCTCAGCGTTGTGCACGTTGATACCCTGATAGAGACGGTTCCAGGTGAAGCCCAGAATACGGTCCGTCAGTCGAATCATCTCGTAGGAGAAGTTGGCGGCAATCTCTTCCATCAGCGCGATGGCGTTTTGCTGCGCTTTCTCATGAGAGATTTTTTTGCTGCGTGCTTCATCTTCAACGGCTTTGGCAATCGCACGCGAGGCGAGCAGCTTGTTGAAGAGATCCTGACGCGCTGGCAGGCGAGGGCCTACCGCGGCCAGACGCTGGCGAGCGAAGTGCATACGCGCCACGCGCGCCAGTTTTTGCGCGATAATTTTATCGGTACCGTGTTCATCGGCCATGCGGCGCAGAGAGACGGACGGTGAGAAACGCACAAAGCTGTCGCGGCCAAGCCAGGAGACGGCAAAGAATTTCTGAATGCCGTTCAGCATGCGCAGAGGCGGGTTCACCTCGCCTTTTTCACGCCCCGGACGACGACCAAACATCACCGATACCGGTACCATCTGCACGTCCAGATTCGGATTGCTGCGGTGCAGATCAAGATAGTCGTGGAACAGCTTGATAGACTCTTCTTTCGGCGTGTAATAGGTAAACACGCGCGGGCCGCCATGGATAAACACATAGCGGGGCAGTAAGGTGCCGTCGATCTCCAGCGGCTCAAGCGGGTCTGGGAGATCGTGCGCCAGGCACTGGGCGCGCAAGGTCAGTAAGTCGGCCTTAGAGTTATAAGGCAGGACGTACATGATTGGGCGCGAGGTATCGAGCCCCAATTCCTGGGCAGGCTCTGCCGGAATAGACTTGCTTTTTACCAGTATGCTTAATGGTAAATTCAGTAATTTGTAGTAAATTCGTGGCCAACCGGACATAAACGATGTAAAGCCTCTGGTTAATCATGCAAATGCGCGGCAAGAATATCAGAAAGTCAGCAGGATTTCTGTTCTACCGCCGATAACAGCTACTGTCATTGATGCGTATAACGCTAAAAGGTTCTATTTGATGGCCAATAATACCACTGGACTCACCCGAATTATCAAAGCGGCTGGTTATTCCTGGAAAGGTTTTCGCGCGGCGTGGATAAACGAAGCCGCGTTCCGTCAGGAAGGGGTCGCCTCGGTTGTGGCCATTATCATTGCTTGCTGGCTGGACGTTGACGCCATTACCCGCGTCCTGCTGATTAGCTCCGTCCTTCTGGTGATGATAGTGGAAATTCTCAATAGTGCGCTGGAAGCCGTGGTTGACCGCATTGGTTCGGAGTATCACGAACTCTCGGGGCGCGCGAAAGACATGGGGTCCGCGGCGGTATTGCTGGCGATTTTCGTTGCGGTGATGACCTGGGCCGTTCTGTTGTGGTCACATTTCCATTAAGGCTCGCAGAATCTGCGAAAACTCCTGAATTTTGTGTGTTTTGCGGTTCCAAAATAGCCATTGACTGTATATACTCACAGCATAACTGTATATACACCCAGGGGGCGGAATGAAAGCGTTAACGACCAGGCAGCAAGAGGTGTTTGATCTCATTCGAGATCATATCGGCCAAACGGGCATGCCGCCGACACGTGCGGAAATTGCTCAGCGCCTGGGGTTCCGTTCCCCGAATGCGGCGGAAGAGCATCTGAAAGCACTGGCGCGTAAAGGCGTCATTGAAATTGTTTCGGGTGCCTCGCGTGGCATTCGTCTGCTGGTTGAAGAAGAAACCGGCCTCCCTCTGATTGGCCGCGTCGCCGCAGGTGAACCGCTGCTGGCACAACAGCACATTGAAGGTCACTATCAGGTCGATCCTTCACTGTTCAAACCAAACGCTGACTTCCTGCTGCGGGTTAGCGGCATGTCGATGAAAGATATCGGTATTATGGACGGTGACCTGCTCGCGGTGCACAAAACCCAGGACGTGCGTAACGGCCAGGTGGTTGTCGCGCGTATCGACGAAGAAGTGACGGTAAAACGCCTGAAAAAACAGGGCAACGTCGTCGAACTGTTGCCTGAAAACAGCGAATTCTCTCCGATTGTTGTCGATCTTCGCCGTCAGAACTTCTCTATTGAAGGGCTGGCCGTTGGCGTGATCCGCAACGGCGAATGGCTGTAATCCTCTCCCAATAACAACGGCGCTTATGCGCCGTTGTCCGTTCTCTTATCTGTTCAGGTTCCTAACCATGTCGCTCTTCACGGCTGCCGACAAGGCATTATGGCGTCTCGCCCTCCCCATGATTTTCTCCAATATCACGGTTCCCTTACTGGGGCTGGTGGATACGGCGGTAATTGGTCATCTGGATAGCGCGGTCTATCTCGGCGGCGTGGCGATTGGCGCAACGGCAACCAGCTTCCTGTTTATGCTGCTGCTCTTTTTACGTATGAGTACCACCGGCTTAACTGCGCAGGCCTTCGGCGCGAAAGATCCCCTTCGGCTTGCCCGTGCGCTGGTGCAACCGCTGCTGCTGGCGCTGGGGGCAGGGTTACTTATCGTACTGTTCAAAGGTCCGCTGATTAATCTGGCGCTCACCGTTGTCGGCGGCAGCGATGCGGTGCTGGAGCAGGCGCGGCGCTTCCTTGAAATTCGCTGGTTAAGCGCGCCCGCCTCGCTGGCCAACCTGGTGTTGCTGGGCTGGTTGCTCGGCGTTCAGTACGCGCGTGCACCGGTAATTTTGCTGATCGTCGGCAACGTCCTGAACATCGTTCTCGATCTGTGGCTGGTGATGGGCCTGCATATGAACTTGCAGGGGGCGGCGCTGGCGACGGTGATTGCCGAATATGCCACGATGCTCATTGGCCTGCTGATGGCGCGTAAGGTGCTGGTGCTGCGCGGTATTACATCTGAAATGCTGAAGACGGCCTGGCGCGGAAATATGCGCAGCCTGCTGGCGCTCAATCGCGACATTATGCTGCGCTCGTTACTGCTTCAGCTCTGCTTTGGCGCATTAACCGTATTTGGCGCGCGGCTGGGCAGCGATGTGGTGGCGGTCAATGCGGTACTGATGACCATGCTCACTTTCACCGCCTACGCGCTGGATGGCTTTGCCTATGCTGTGGAAGCGCACTCCGGGCAGGCTTATGGCGCGCGTGATGATAGCCAGTTGCAGCAGGTCTGGCGCGCGGCATGCCGACAGGCAGGGATTGTGGCGCTGGCGTTTGCGCTGGTGTACGCCCTGGCAGGCAGCCATATCGTGGCAATGTTGACGTCACTGCCGTCGTTGCAGCAGCTTGCCGATCGCTATGTGCTCTGGCAGGCAGTCTTGCCGGTAATCGGTGTCTGGTGTTATCTGCTGGATGGCATGTTTATTGGTGCGACACGGGGTGCGGAAATGCGTAACAGCATGGCCGTGGCTGCCGCCGGGTTCGCCTTAACGCTGCTGACGGTGCCGGTATTAGGCAACCATGGTTTATGGCTGGCACTGGCGGTATTCCTTGCGCTGCGTGGCCTGTCGCTGGCGGTTATCTGGCGTCGTCACTGGCAAAAAGGCACCTGGTTTTCGCCGCAGACTTAACGGCGAGGATGGTTAAAAATTCTGAATAGTGAATCGTCAGTAATATCCTCTTCTACACTTATTATCACGTTCAGCAGAAATGAACGCCGAAGGACGAAGTGATATCTCATCCATGATCGAATGATAAGGAGCTGATGATGAACAAAGACGAACTCAGCGGTAACTGGAAACAGTTCAAAGGTAAAGCGAAAGAGAAATGGGGCAAACTGACCGACGATGACATGACCGTTATCGAAGGTAAACGCGATCAGCTGGTCGGTAAAATCCAGGAACGCTATGGATATGCTAAAGACCAGGCCGAGAAAGAAGTCAGCGATTGGGAAACCCATAACGATTACCGTTGGTAATCTCGCTGATGCGTAACGCTTAACTCCCCTCAATAAGCGTTTCTACCCGCTGGTACAAGGATGTGCCAACCCTCGAATTACCGTGCCTTTTTCTTGATCTGAATTGTGTGGTCGTGGTGGCAATGTTCATGTGAACTGCATGCCTCTACCTCCACACATTCTGCGCACAGGCCGTGCGCTTCAATTACGTTATGACGTAGGGCAAAGCCCATGCGTGCCGCGACCATATGCATAATATCTTCTACGCCTTCCGCACACTCTTCCTTCACCACGCCGCAGCGATCGCAGATGAACATTGCTGATGTATGCGTAGGTTGATCAAACAGATGGCACAGCACGTAGCTGTTGGTGGATTCCACCTTATGCACAAACCCTTGCTCGAGCAGGAATTCCAGCGCGCGATAAACGGTAGGCGGCTTGGCCTGCGGCTCTTTCAGGCGTAACAGATCGAGAAGGTCATACGCGCTGATAGCACCCTGTTGCAGGCTCAACAGACGTAGCACTTCCAGACGCTGTGGAGTCAGGCGCACGCCGCGCTGCGCACACAGCTTTTCAGCCTGCGCCAACATATCTTGCGAAGTGGTCTTATCCATTTTGCGTCCTCGCGCTACGGGGGAAATAGACCTCTACTTTACCATGTTATGGCAAAAACACCGAGTGTCTGAATAATCGCCAACCTGAGGTAAATCTTAAAGCACATCCTTAAGCCTGATTGAATGGCATAAATGCTGGGAAGCGCGGTGTCACTCATCTATAAATAGGAAGGGTAACGTTAATAAGAACGATAAGGCGAAAAGCCAGATATATCCTGCTTTTTCTCACTTCATTCCACTTTTTCGCAGCAATAGTTCCCCCTTAGGCGTTATTCGCAAGGGGCGTTTTCACCTGCAAACAAACGGTACGACTGTGAAAATAAACATTAAATATTCGCTTATTCCTTTGACGGCATCTTTATTTATGGCAAATCAGGCGCATGCCGCCAACACCTGGTCAGAAGCGCGGAATGACGCGATGGGGGGCACCGGCGTTGCGTCGGCAAATTATGGGAGCGGCGTGCTGATTAACCCGGCGCTGTTGGCGAAAGCCAAACCAGACGATGACATTACGGTAATTCTTCCTGCCGTGGGCGCGCAAATTACCGACAAAGACAATCTTCAGGATGAAATCGACGAGATTAATGACAAAGTGAATAACTATCGCGGCGTACTTAATGACCTCACCTTGCAGGATATTCTGCTCGACCCGCAGGGTACGTTAGGGCAGTTTCAGGGCGCGGCAGGCGATCTGGCCAGCGAGCTGGATTATCTGAAGGGTAAAACCGCGCGCGCCAGCGGAGGAGCAGGGATTGCCGTCAGTATTCCAAACGACGTGCTCTCGGTGGCGTTTGTCACTAAAGCCTACGCGCATGGCCGGGTGAGTTCCGCAATCGATCAGGGCGATATCGACTATCTGCGTGGGATCGAAGGCAGCCAGGTGACGGCGATTACCGAGGCCGGGAAAGCCGTTGTGGGAGGCTCGGACGAAATCACCAAACACCTCAATTCTACCGCATCGGGCCGGGTGGCGATTGTCTCTGACTACGGCGTCGCCGTGGCGCGGCAATTCGACGTGGGCGATGTGCCCGTTTCAGTCGGCATCACGCCAAAGCTGCAAAAAACCTGGCTCTATAACTACACCACCTCTATCTACAATTATGACAGCAGCGACTGGAACAGCAGCCGCTACCGCAACGATGATACCGGCTTTAACGTCGATGCCGGTATTGCAGCAGACTTTGGCGAGAACTGGACGGTGGGCGTAAGCGGGCAAAACCTGATCTCCCGGGATATCGACACCAAAGATGTCTTCATCACCAATGGCGAAACGGGCGTGACCACCAACTATAAAGACACCTATCAGATTCGCCCGCTGGTGACCGCGGGGGTGGCGTGGCATAACGATTTGGTGACCGTGAGCGCCGATGGCGATTTGACTGAGACGAAAGGCTTTAAAAGCGAGGATAACTCGCAGTATGTTGGCGTCGGGGCGGAAGTTCGTCCGCTCGACTGGCTCGCCGTGCGCGCCGGTTATCGTGCGGACGTGAAGAATAATGACAGTAATGTCTTCACCGGCGGTGTGGGTTTCGCGCCGTTTAACCGCGTGCATGTCGACCTGATGGGGCTGGTTGGTGAAGATGAAACCTGGGGGGCTGGCGCGCAGTTAAGCGTCACGTTCTGACGTGCGTTGTTAAATATGGGGCCTGGCTGTCACATTATGAACGACGCGGCCCCTGATTTGACCTTAGGTTATTGTGGCGCTATCGCTCTCTGGATTATTTGATGAAGGCTATGATCACGAATTTGTTCGGGGTCGCCCTTCACATAAGTGAGCAACTGATTGCGGGACAACCAGTTGCAATGCGATGGCTGGATTCGCTCGATAATTTCTTCACTCTCGAGGATAAGTTCCTTCCAACTCAATGGTTCAGAAGGCTCCAGTGCTGAAATCTTTCGAGCGAGCGCATAGAGCCAAAGATTCACTTGATGTGCATTACTGAAGGCTTTCCAGTCTCTCTGAGCACCCAGGGGCAACCTGATATTACGCGCCAATGCATCAAATACTTTTCGAAGCTCTTTGAGAATATACTCCTGATCTCCCGAGCTTAAATATCGTGTCACTGCAGCCAGCTCATCAGTGAATGCCCCGTCCGCTTCTGGGGTGAAACCAATACTGTCGTTTTTGAGCGCAGATCGCCATTGAGTCAGCAGCTCTGTTAGCCAATGGCGGGCGACCTGGCTGATATCGATAGTCTTTTGCTCCAGCATGGGGATAAGCATGGACTCAAGAATCCAGGGCGTGAAATGGTGTAACCTACCAAGGCGGCCACGGACGGGTTGAAGGATATTCTTGAGTTCCTCATCTGTGAGTGGAGCATTCAATGACTGGGTTAATGCGTTGATGAGCTGTGGCTTAGCTGCAGAATTGAGGAAATTAGCTTCATTAATCAGCCAGCACAGGATAGTTCGTCGTACAGTCGCGGATTCGATGTAGTCAATTTTTGAGAGCGTTTCGATCTCCCAATCGCCTTTATTAATAGCGCTTTCAAGAGCGTGAAGCCCTATCCAGACAATGATACTTGCCTTGCTCTGCAATAGTGCGTCGATTTCTTCATGATGCTTGTCGAAGCTAACACACAAACAAATATGTTTAAGAGTTTCAACCACCAGTGCATGGCTGCGAGGATATTCGATTGGTTTAGAGAGTATCGCGTCCAGCCAGCTGATTAACTGCTTTGGTGCATGTGACCATAATAATTTTATCGCGTAGTAGTCGCTCCATGACGTCCCTACGGGCGAGTATTGGAATATATCGAAGGGGTCAGTTTTCGAAAGCAATAATGTGGTGAGTGCCTGTGAACGGTAGTACTCAATATCTAGCTGTGCTTTCGTGTGGCGTGGCGGTAGCGCATTTGCCCGGCTAGGGGAAATATGCTCCAGAAGAGCAAGCGTAACGTGGGGAGATAACAATGGCTGCTCTTTATTGTAGAACCCACCCGCGTAGCGACTCGCTGGAGAATGGGCTATTACATAACCAAGGGCGTCCCAGGCTGAAGAAAAATCGGCAAATGACAACCCATCAGTCCAAAATTTGGCTGGGAGAGAGTCAAAGCGCTCAGGGTCAAGCCGCCCCTCCTTAACGTATCCTTTGGCACCCATCTGTTCCATGAGTGCCGCGCCTGATAAACCAGAGAGCTGATCATCATCAAGCCACCAGGCCAGGACATAACCTGCGTATGGCGGTTCGTCGAATGATTTGTGGTGTATTAAGTCCTTACGCTGGTCTTCCTCGCGTGCTTCGATTTCATCAGAATTGAAAACTATATTTGCAGGGGGTTGAGTCTTACCGTCGCTATGGAGTGTACTTTGGATGATCTGATCAATGTACTCAAACACATGCGGCATCACGTCAAGAGGGATTGGGGTCGCTAAGAGGGGATGGTTTTCGCTAGCTCTCTGAATAGAGTTGGAAAGATGATATCCTGCGAGTGGCTGACCATTTGCTGACCTTATAAGGATCATACGGTCGTGCAGTTTGCTTTCCGGCACTGCAAGTACCTTGAGCCTAACGCTTCCATAGTAGCCATTATTCCAGTCCGAGCATCTCGCCAAAAGCTTCTCAATACGGCTATGTTGACCGTTCAGTTTAGTACAAACATTATTCGATATTCTCTCTGTTGTGATGATTAGATAATCAGCACGGGTGGTACCTAAGCGATTGAGAAGGTCGATGCCGACGTCCTCCATATACGGGTCGATCCACGCTATTCTCGCATCGTGGTGCCGTTCGAAAATGTTTTTGAGCCAATCTTTCAACTCAAGACGACTCATACCATTACTATTGTCGAGTGTGGGAAAGAACTGACCATCAGATTTCCTCGGGTGTAACTGTTCGACTCTGTTCTGGATAAGCCTGTTGAGTGGAACCCATGGATCTCTCATATTCCCACCCATTGTTGATCGGGAAGGTGTAACGGCACGCCCAATATATCCTGCAGCTTCCAGCCTGGCTTTCTCCTTTTTAGGTACTTTTTTTGCCAACCATGTGAACTGATCAGTAGCCCTAATAGAGTCCATTATCTGCGTATTGAGATGCATTTCGCGCAAAAAGTGCGCGCCGATTTGAAGCAGAAGGAATGACGGTTCCCCATTAATACCAGGTGTATAGATTTCCATCGTATAAGCTGTGCAGGCCTGATTTTGAATCGCATTGATTTCAAATGTGTGGTGAAGGGGATAAGAGGCGTTCTTATTGAGTGTGGTGATGTACGAAAATTGAGTGCTGTCATCACTGAATAATTTAATAATAACCAGTAGATCTGAAGGTTCACGGGTCAGTGGTTCAAATAATGTCAATGATGACTGCGGTCCCTTTAGATAAATCTCATATTTGCGTCGTTCTGCGGTATTAAGACCCGGAGCGCAAATTAACTCAAAATCCCCGATTCGCCAGGCGTCGATTCCAGAGAACTCCAGACCAGTATCTGCATCCAATGCCTGGAATGCGGCTTCGGCAATCGCTTTGTCATATCCTTCTGGGGTGCTGAATACCCTTGGTTTACCTTCAGACAAAATTGCGGCGCTATCCACACTGCAAAAGCTGGTTGGACTGAGATGACGGGACTTGAATCGATAGTAATCGCGTGTCGGCAAATGCATTACTGGGCGAATGATGCAGTTCTCACCGAATTTACAGTTACCCACCGAGTTAGCTAATTTGTCATTGATACTCAGCCCTGAGAGCAAGCTGGCTTTCTCAAGTGTTGAACCGTTGGTGAAGTGCTCGATGAAAAGTTTCAATTTCTTCGCTGAGGTAAGCACTGTTAAGGCGTGAGTCTTGATCGAGATACTTTCATCGAGTTGAGTTTTGCTACTAACCGTACCGCTCCAGCGGTCCGACTGGAAGGTTCCCGGTAGCGACCGTCCGTACAAAAAGCGTCGCTCACTCACACCTTCACGTTCAATCTCTAGTACCCATAACTGGCTGACGGTTAAGTTGTCGTTATCTCCGAATAGGTCATATAACCTGGGGTCCGTAAGTAACGTGTACAATGTGCTGTTCATAAACTCTCCTTGTCACTGCGCATAAGTAAAGTAGAGGTGGAGACAACGTATTTATGGGCAATGTTTCTTCCGATTGCAGAGGAGCATATCTTGCTTAAGCCTGGATAAATTGCCCTGAATATAGTGCGATCAAATCCGAGTGAAACACCACTTTGAAATGGTGTCTATTATCTGGCTCGCAATTCTGTTTCCTGGCTTCAGACTCAGCCCTCAGACTCAGCCCTCTCTGCCAAAGAGGTGGGATTCCCGGTATACTACTTTTTCGCCTTTATATTTATTTACAGATGGTAGATATGGGCGGTTCAATCAACAAATGTCTGGAAATACCCGCTAATGACTCATAAACAAATCAGTGAAGGCTCCGCGATATCAGGTTTTGAGGCTGTACCTGGCAAGCCTGTCCACAGCCAGACATTCTCCATCGCGCCGATGCTCGACTGGACCGACAGACACTGCCGCTACTTCCTGCGCCAGTTGTCGCGCCACACGCTGCTGTACACGGAAATGGTCACCACCGGAGCGATTATTCACGGTAAGGGCGACTACCTGGCCTACAGCGAAGAAGAGCACCCGGTCGCATTGCAGCTTGGCGGTAGCGATCCGGCGGCGCTGGCGCAGTGCGCGAAACTGGCAGAAGAGCGTGGCTATGACGAGATTAACCTCAACGTCGGCTGCCCGTCCGATCGCGTACAGAACGGGATGTTCGGCGCCTGTCTGATGGGCAATGCCCAACTGGTCGCCGACTGCGTGAAAGCGATGCGCGATGTGGTATCCATTCCTGTGACGGTGAAAACGCGTATTGGCATCGACGACCAGGACAGCTACGAATTTCTCTGCGACTTTATCAATACCGTTGCCGGACGCGGCGAGTGCGAGATGTTCATCATCCATGCGCGCAAAGCCTGGCTTTCTGGTCTCAGTCCAAAAGAGAACCGTGAGATCCCGCCGCTGGACTACCCACGCGTGTATCAACTGAAGCGCGACTTCCCACACCTGACAATGTCGATCAACGGCGGCATTAAATCGCTGGAAGAGGCGAAAACCCATCTGGAACATATGGATGGCGTCATGGTCGGGCGTGAGGCGTACCAGAACCCCGGCATTCTGGCGACGGTTGATCGCGAAATCTTTGGCATCGAAGGTGCGGATGCGGACCCGGTTGCGGTGGTGCGTGCAATGTATCCCTACATCGAGCGTGAACTGAGTAACGGTACTTATCTGGGCCACGTGACTCGCCATATGCTGGGCCTGTTCCAGGGCATTCCGGGCGCGCGCCAGTGGCGTCGCTACCTGAGCGAGAATGCCCACAAAGCCGGAGCGGATATCAACGTGCTGGAGCACGCACTGAAGCTGGTTGCCGATAAGCGTTAAAATTTCACTAAAAACTGGTCAAATTCACCACGCCCGGCACGTAGTTGTCGGGCGTTTTTATTGATATTCAATAAGTTAATTTTGGCATGATTTTTGTAATAGCACAGACAGAGAATGACGATATCTTTGGGAGAGAGTCATGTTTGAGCTACTGTTCGTGATTGGATTTTTTGTGATGCTGCTGGTAACGGGCGTTTCACTACTGGGCATTATTGCCGCGCTTTTCGTCGCCACGGCGCTGATGTTTGTAGGCGGCTTATTCGCGCTGATGTTTAAATTGCTGCCCTGGTTACTGCTGGCGATTGCCGTGGTATGGGTGATTCGGGCGATTAAAACACCAAAAATTCCCGAGTATCGGAGCAATAACCGTTGGCGTTACTAAGGTATTGAGGGGTTCGTCACACAATAGAAATTTTGCATAAAACTGCATAGGTTTCGCGTAATAAATCTGTCAATATTGCGCCGTTAACGAATTCATCGAGCTGTACCCTACATACAGCCGAACTAAAAAAAGTAAGGGCTTCCCATGTGGAAGCCCTAAGCTTTTCTAGGGGATTAACAGGCTCGAACCCTGTGTCACCCGGCTCTCAAGAACCTCGTGCGCATGCTTCGCATCCATCAGCGCAAATTTCTGTTTCTCTGCCACATCCACTTTAATCACACCGCTGGCAATCAATGAGAACAGCTCATTGCTCGCTTCCTGCAGCTCTTCGCGCGTTGTCACGTAGCCGTACAGGGAAGGGCGGGTCACGTATAACGAACCTTTCTGGTTGAGAATTCCCAGGTTCACACCCGTGACTGGCCCGGAGGAATTGCCGAAGCTCACCATCAACCCGCGGCGTTGCAGGCAATCCAGCGACGCTTCCCAGGTATCCTTCCCGACCGAGTCATACACCACGCGTACTTTCTTACCGCCGGTAATCTCTTTCACGCGTTCGACGATATTCTCATCGCGATAGTTAATCACCTGCCATGCACCGGCTTCCAGCGCACGTTTACCTTTTTCCGCACTGCCGACGGTACCGATTAGTTTCGCGCCCAGCGCTTTCGCCCACTGGCAGGCAATCAGCCCTACGCCGCCCGCTGCGGCATGGAACAGGAACGGCTCGTCCGGTTGAATTTCATAGGTTTTGCGCAGCAGATAAAACACCGTCAGCCCTTTAAGGAACGAGGCCGCCGCCTGCTCAAAAGTGATGGCATCTGGCAAAATCGCCACCTTGTCTTCCGCCACGTTATGCACTGCGCTATAGGCTCCCAGCGCAGACTGCGCGTAAACCACCCGATCGCCGACGTTAACGTGTTTCACGTCGTTACCGATTTTCGTCACCACGCCCGCCGCTTCGGTACCCAGGCTGCTTGGTAGCGACGGCGGTGGATATAACCCGCTACGGATGTAGGTATCGATATAGTTAATGCCAATAGCCTTGTTCTCGACCTGCACTTCGTGGCTCGCCGGATCGACGGGGGTGAAGTCTACGGCCTTGAGTACTTCGGGTCCGCCATGCTTGTCAAATTCGATGCGTGTTGCCATGCTTCCTCCTGAACAATGTGGTAATCTTTCGACCCAATCTTTATCTCGGTAACTCCATTCACTATGGCAGCAAATAAACCCTTCAACAAACAACAGACTGAAGCTCGTGAGCGTGATCCTCAGGTCGCCGGGCTGAAAGTGCCGCCGCACTCGATTGAAGCGGAACAGTCGGTGTTGGGCGGTTTAATGCTGGATAACGAACGCTGGGACGACGTTGCCGAGCGTGTTGTCTCTGATGATTTCTATACCCGTCCGCACCGCCATATCTTCACTGAAATGGGGCGCTTACAGGAAACGGGCAGCCCGATCGACCTGATTACGCTCGCGGAATCGCTGGAGCGTCAGGGTCAGCTTGATAGCGTTGGCGGTTTTGCTTACCTGGCAGAGTTGTCAAAAAATACACCAAGTGCGGCGAATATCAGTGCTTATGCCGATATCGTCCGCGAACGTGCCGTTGTCCGTGAGATGATTTCGGTGGCGAATGAAATCGCCGAAGCGGGGTTTGATCCTCAGGGCCGTACCAGCGAAGACTTGCTCGATCTCGCGGAATCCCGCGTCTTTAAAATCGCGGAGAGCCGCGCGAATAAAGACGAGGGCCCGAAAAATATCGCCGATGTGCTGGACGCCACCGTTGCCCGTATTGAGCAACTTTTCCAGCAGCCGCACGATGGTGTGACAGGTGTAAATACAGGCTATGACGACCTCAATAAAAAAACCGCGGGGCTGCAACCGTCGGATTTGATTATCGTCGCCGCGCGTCCGTCGATGGGTAAAACGACATTTGCGATGAACCTCGTCGAAAATGCGGCGATGTTGCAGGATAAACCGGTGTTGATTTTCTCGCTGGAGATGCCATCAGAACAGATTATGATGCGTTCTCTGGCGTCACTGTCGCGCGTAGATCAAACCAAAATCCGTACCGGCCAGTTGGACGATGAAGACTGGGCACGAATTTCCGGCACGATGGGTATTCTGCTTGAGAAGCGTAACATCTACATCGATGACTCCTCGGGCCTGACGCCGACGGAAGTGCGCTCGCGTGCACGCCGTATCGCCCGCGAACACGGCGGTATTGGTCTTATCATGATCGACTACCTTCAGTTGATGCGCGTGCCGTCACTCTCCGATAACCGTACACTGGAAATCGCGGAAATCTCCCGCTCGCTCAAAGCGTTAGCAAAAGAATTACATGTGCCGGTGGTGGCGCTGTCGCAGCTTAACCGTTCACTGGAACAACGTGCCGATAAACGCCCGGTCAACTCCGACCTGCGTGAATCCGGCTCAATCGAACAGGATGCCGACTTAATCATGTTTATCTACCGTGATGAGGTTTATCACGAAAACAGTGACTTAAAAGGTATCGCCGAGATTATTATCGGTAAGCAGCGTAACGGCCCGATCGGTACCGTGCGTCTTACCTTTAACGGGCAATGGTCGCGTTTCGATAACTACGCGGGCCCGCAGTACGACGACGAATAACAAGATTGATTCAGGTAACTCAAGCAAACACTTTTCAAGGAACACAAATGCAAGCGGCAACTGTAGTGATTAACCGCCGCGCTCTGCGACACAATCTGCAACGTCTGCGTGAACTGGCGCCTGCCAGCAAACTGGTTGCGGTGGTGAAAGCGAACGCCTACGGACACGGTCTTCTGGAGACCGCGCGAACGCTCCCCGATGCCGACGCCTTTGGCGTTGCACGTCTGGAAGAGGCCCTGCGGTTGCGCGAGGGCGGCATTACGCAACCCATCTTACTGCTGGAAGGTTTTTTCAACGCCACCGATCTGCCGCTTATCGCTGAACAGCAACTGCATACCGCTGTGCATAATATGGAACAGCTGGAAGCGCTGGAAACCGCGAAACTGAGCCGCCCGGTGACGGTGTGGATGAAACTGGATACGGGCATGCATCGGCTGGGGATCCGCCCGGAAGAAGCGGATGCGTTTTATCAACGTCTGAGCCAGTGCGAGAACGTCAGCCAGCCAGTGAATATCGTGAGCCACTTTGCGCGTGCTGATGAGCCTGAATGCGGCGCGACCGAGAAACAGCTCGATATCTTCAACACTTTCTGTGAAGGCAAGCCGGGGAAACGCTCTATCGCCGCGTCTGGCGGCATTTTGCTGTGGCCGCAGTCGCATTTCGACTGGGCGCGTCCGGGCATCATCCTCTACGGCGTATCGCCGCTGGAACAAAAGCCCTGGGGGCCGGATTTCGGCTTCCAGCCGGTGATGTCGCTGACCTCCAGCCTGATTGCCGTGCGTGAGCATAAAGCGGGTGAGCCGGTTGGTTACGGCGGTACCTGGATCAGCGAGCGCGATACGCGACTGGGCGTAGTGGCGATGGGCTATGGCGATGGTTACCCGCGCGCTGCGCCGTCCGGCACCCCGGTGCTGGTTAATGGCCGTGAAGTGCCCATTGCGGGCCGCGTGGCGATGGATATGATCTGCGTTGACCTGGGGCCGGCAGCGCAGGATAAAGCAGGCGATCCGGTGGTAATGTGGGGTGAAGGGCTGCCCGTTGAACGCATCGCGGAAATCACAAAAGTGAGTGCTTACGAACTTATCACGCGTCTGACGTCGCGCGTGGCGATGAAGTATATTGATTGATTGTGTGGTGCCGGGTGGCGGCTGCGCCTTACCCGGCCTACTATTTGATAACATCCGGCGACAACATCCTCTCGACCTTCTCCCACTTCCGGTTTATTGTGTTATTACCTGCCTTCTGTAAACCTGGAGAACCACCTCGTGTTTCAAAAAGTTGACGCCTACGCTGGCGACCCTATTCTTTCGCTGATGGAGCGTTTCAAAGAGGATCCGCGCAGCGACAAAGTGAACCTCAGTATCGGCCTGTACTATAACGAAGAGGGCATCATCCCCCAGCTTCAGGCCGTTGCAGAGGCTGAAAAGCGCCTTGCTGCCCAGCCGCATAGCGCCTCGCTTTACCTGCCAATGGAAGGGCTGAATAGCTACCGTCAGGCCATTGCGCCGCTACTGTTTGGGGCCGATCATCCGGTGCTGGCGGAGAAACGCGTCGCCACCATTCAGACCCTGGGCGGTTCCGGTGCGCTGAAAGTAGGTGCGGATTTTCTCAAACGCTACTTCCCGGATTCCGGCGTCTGGGTCAGCGATCCGACCTGGGAAAACCACGTCGCCATTTTTGAGGGCGCGGGCTTTACGGTCAAAACCTATCCTTGGTTCGACGGTGAGACCAACGGCGTGCGTTTTGACGCGCTGCTGGAAACCCTCAACACGCTGCCTGCGCAAAGCATCGTGCTGCTGCATCCGTGCTGCCACAACCCAACCGGTGCGGACCTGACGAACAGTCAGTGGGATGCCGTGACGGAGGTGCTGAAGGCGCGTAACCTGATCCCGTTCCTGGATATTGCCTACCAGGGCTTTGGCGGCGGCATGGAGCAGGATGCCTATGCCATCCGCACGATTGCGGCTGCGGGCTTGCCGGTGCTGGTGAGCAACTCATTTTCAAAAATTTTCTCGTTATACGGTGAGCGTATCGGCGGTTTATCTGTGGTCTGCGAAGATGCCGACGCCGCAGGACGCGTGCTGGGGCAGTTGAAAGCGACGGTTCGTCGTAACTACTCAAGCCCGCCGACAACCGGTGCACAGATTGTGTCTACCGTATTGAATGACAACGCGCTGAAAGCCTCGTGGCTGGCGGAAGTGGAAGCGATGCGCACGCGTATTCTGGACATGCGCCAGGCGCTGGTGAAGGTACTGAAAGAAGCCATGCCGGACGGGAATTTTGACTACCTCCTCAAGCAACGCGGTATGTTCAGCTATACCGGTCTGAGTGCTGCACAGGTCGATCGTCTGCGTGAGGAGTTTGGCGTCTACCTGATTGCCAGCGGCCGTATGTGCGTTGCCGGGCTGAATTCCCGTAACGTGCATCGCGTCGCGCAGGCATTTGCGGCGGTTATGTAAGCAAGTGCTTACTCTTCATGCGGCATCACTGCCGCGTGAAGAGTTTCTCAATGTGAAAATGTGATCTCTTATCCTTTTTCCAGGATAAATCCTGGAAAATCCTTCCCTTCACTCCCTGTAACCGTTAAGGTCTTTCTAATTTTTTGAAGTATTACTCACTTTAAAACAAAAACAAGACGACGATTTAGGGAAAACTATGCGCAAGATCACACAGGCGCTGAGCGCCGTTTGTTTGTTGTTCGCGTTAAATAACACGGTTACTGCTCACGCTTCATCACCTTCTCCGCTCTATCCGGGTACGGATGTCGCTAAACTGGCCGAACAGGCACCCATCCACTGGGTATCAGTGGCACAAATTGAAAACAGCCTGATGAATCATCCACCGATGGCAGTGGGATTTGATATCGATGACACGGTGCTGTTTTCCAGCCCCGGCTTCTGGCGCGGGCAGAAAACCTGGTCTCCGGGCAGCGAAGCGTATCTGAAGAACCCTGCATTCTGGGAAAAAATGAACAACGGCTGGGATGAGTTCAGCATTCCGAAAGAAGTGGCCCGTTCACTGATCGCGATGCACGTGAAGCGCGGTGACAGCATCTATTTCGTTACCGGGCGTAGCGAAACCAAAACCGAAACGGTCTCCAAAACGTTGCAGGATTATTTCCTGATCCCGGCGACCAGCATGAATCCGGTCATTTTTGCCGGTGACAAACCGGGCCAGAATACCAAAACGCAGTGGCTGAAAGAGAAGGGCGTAAAGGTCTTCTACGGCGATTCGGATAACGATATCTCGGCGGCGCGTGAAGCCGGTGCCCGTGGTATCCGCGTGCTGCGCGCCTCAAACTCCACGTATCGACCGCTGCCGCAGGCGGGCAAGTACAATGAAGAAGTGATTGTTAATTCTGAGTACTAAACGCCCCCTGTAAATAAATGATGCTTTTTTAGTCAAAAATCAGTCGCCGGAAGGTTTCACCTTTCGGCGACTTGTTGCACACTGAGGTGATGACGTTTGGCACTCCGTGGCTCGTGAGACTAAGAGGTATAAAATGACCAGTTCGGATCTTTTGGTGTACTGCATGGCGAAGCGTGGCGCGGAGCAAAGCGTCCACAGCGACTGGAAAGCGACGCAGATTAAGGTTGCGGATGTGCTTTTCGCGATGGTCAAAGAGGTGGAAGAACGCCCGGCGGTGTCGTTGAAAACCAGCCCTGAGCTGGCAGAACTGCTGCGCCAGCAGCACAGCGATGTGCGTCCCAGCCGTCATCTCAATAAAGCACACTGGAGCACGGTTTACCTTGACGGCACCTTGCCGGACTCGCAAATTTACTATCTGGTGGATGCCTCGTATCAGCAGGCAATCACGCTACTGCCGGAACAAACCCGGCAGCAGCTAGTGAAATGACTACTTCAGCATCGGTTTAAGGAAGCGCGCCGTATGTGAGGCTTCGCATTCGGCGACGGTTTCTGGCGTGCCGGAGACGAGAATCTCCCCGCCGCCGCTGCCGCCTTCCGGGCCAAGGTCAACAATCCAGTCGGCGGTTTTGATCACATCAAGGTTGTGCTCAATGACCACGATGGTGTTGCCCTGGTCGCGCAACTGGTGCAGCACTTCCAGCAGTTGCTGAATATCCGCAAAGTGCAGGCCGGTGGTCGGCTCATCGAGAATGTACAGCGTCTGTCCGGTACCGCGTTTGGAGAGTTCACGCGCCAGTTTGACGCGCTGGGCTTCACCACCCGATAGCGTCGTCGCCGCCTGGCCGAGACGAATGTAGGTCAGGCCGACATCCATCAGGGTTTGCAGCTTGCGCGCCAGCGCCGGAACGGCATCGAAGAACTCACGTGCTTCTTCAATGGTCATATCCAGCACTTCGTGGATGGTTTTGCCTTTGTACTTAATCTCCAGCGTTTCGCGGTTATAGCGTTTGCCTTTGCACTGGTCACACGGCACGTAGATATCCGGCAGGAAGTGCATTTCGACTTTGATCACGCCATCGCCCTGACATGCTTCGCAGCGCCCGCCACGGACGTTAAAGCTGAAACGCCCCGGCGTATAGCCGCGCGCGCGTGATTCCGGCACGCCCGCAAACAACTCACGCACAGGCGTAAAGACGCCGGTGTAGGTTGCCGGGTTAGAGCGCGGCGTACGGCCAATTGGGCTTTGGTCGATGTCGATGACTTTGTCGAAGTGTTCAAGCCCCTGAACATCGCGATACGGCGCAGGTTCGGCGATAGTCGCGCCGTTAAGCTGGCGCTGAGCAATCGGGAACAAGGTGTCGTTAATCAGCGTTGATTTCCCGGAACCGGATACCCCGGTGATACAGGTGAACAGGCCGACGGGCAGCGTCAACGTGACATCTTTCAGGTTGTTGCCGCGCGCGCCGCTCAGTTTCAGCACTTTCGCAGGGTCCGCCGGTACGCGATTTTTCGGCACTTCGATTTTACGTTTGCCGCTCATGAACTGGCCGGTTAGCGACTCTGGCACTGCCATGATGTCGTCCAGCGTCCCTTCCGCGACAACCTGACCGCCGTGTACGCCCGCGCCAGGGCCGATATCGATAACGTGGTCAGCGGCACGAATCGCATCTTCGTCGTGTTCGACCACAATCACCGTGTTACCGAGGTTACGCAGGTGAATCAATGTGCCGAGCAGACGTTCGTTATCACGCTGATGCAGGCCGATGGACGGCTCATCCAGCACGTACATCACGCCGACTAACCCGGCGCCAATCTGGCTCGCCAGACGAATACGCTGAGCTTCACCGCCGGAGAGGGTTTCTGCCGAGCGGGAGAGCGTGAGGTAGTTCAGGCCAACGTTGACGAGGAACTTCAGGCGGTCACCAATCTCTTTCAGCACTTTTTCAGCGATTTTCGCGCGCTGGCCGGAAAGTTTCAGATTATTGAAGAAGTCCATCGCATGACCAATGCTCATGTCAGAGATGGTCGGCAACGGGGTATTTTCCACGTACACGTGACGTGCTTCGCGGCGCAGACGCGTGCCGTCGCAGCTGGCGCACGGACGGTTGCTGATGAATTTCGCCAGCTCTTCGCGCACCGCGCTGGATTCCGTCTCTTTGTAGCGGCGTTCCATATTGTGCAGCACGCCTTCAAACGGATGACGACGCACGGAGGTATCGCCCCGATCGTTCATGTATTTGAATTCGATGGATTCTTTACCGGAACCGTACAGCACCACTTTCTGCACTGACGCGTTCAGGCTGCCCCACGGCGCTTCAACGTCGAAATCATAATGCTCCGCCAGCGAGCGCAGCATCTGGAAATAGTAGAAATTACGGCGATCCCAACCGCGAATAGCGCCACCCGCCAGCGACAGTTCCGGGTTCTGAATGATGCGATCCGGGTCAAAATATTGCTGCACGCCCAGACCGTCACAGGTTGGGCACGCGCCCGCCGGGTTGTTGAACGAGAACAAACGCGGTTCCAGTTCGCTCATGCTGTAGCCGCAAATCGGGCAGGCGAAGTTGGCGGAGAAGAGCAGCTCATCCGCTTTCGGATCGTCCATATCAGAGACGATTGCGGTGCCGCCGGAAAGCTCCAGTGCAGTTTCAAACGACTCAGCCAGACGCTGCGCCAGGTCTTCGCGCACTTTGAAGCGGTCGATAACCACTTCAATGGTGTGTTTCTTTTGCAACTCCAGCGTCGGTGGATCGGACAGGTCGCACACTTCGCCATCGATACGCGCGCGGATATAGCCCTGGCTTGCCAGGTTTTCCAGCGTTTTGGTGTGCTCGCCTTTACGCTCTTTTATGATTGGCGCCAGCAGCATCAGGCGTTTGCCTTCCGGCTGCGTCAGCACGTTGTCGACCATCTGGCTGACGGTTTGCGCCGCCAGCGGCACGTCGTGATCGGGGCAACGCGGCTCGCCTACGCGAGCATAAAGCAGACGCAGGTAGTCGTGAATTTCGGTAATGGTCCCGACCGTGGAACGCGGGTTATGGGAGGTCGACTTCTGCTCAATAGAGATAGCAGGCGACAGCCCTTCAATATGATCGACATCCGGCTTCTCCATCAGCGACAGGAACTGGCGCGCATACGCAGAAAGCGATTCGACGTAGCGACGCTGCCCCTCGGCGTAGAGGGTGTCAAAAGCCAGTGAAGATTTGCCAGACCCCGACAGCCCGGTAACGACAATCAGTTTGTCGCGCGGGATGATGAGGTTGATATTTTTGAGATTGTGGGTGCGGGCGCCCCGAACTTCGATCTTATCCATTTACCTTTCCCGGTAGAGACTCGGCTTGCCAGATTTGCTTGAAGGACAAACGGCGGAAACGGCTAATTATGACACAACTCACCCTGAATGAATATACAGTAGTGGAATGTGCATTCCATTGTTGAGTGTAAGATATTCAACGTAAACGAGTTTAGTGGAATCACCGTCGCATGCTATCAAAACGCCTCTTTGAAATGCTACAATCGCGCGTTTACACTATTAAGAAACACATTCAGGAGAGACAATCATGGCCAGCAGAGGCGTAAACAAGGTGATTCTCGTCGGTAATCTGGGCCAGGACCCGGAAGTACGCTACATGCCGAATGGTGGCGCAGTTGCCAACATTACGCTGGCTACTTCCGAATCCTGGCGTGATAAAGCGACCGGTGAAATGAAAGAGCAAACTGAATGGCACCGTGTTGTGCTGTTCGGCAAACTCGCGGAAGTTGCGGGTGAATACCTGCGTAAAGGCTCTCAGGTTTATATTGAAGGCCAGCTGCGTACCCGTAAATGGACCGATCAGTCCGGCGTTGAAAAATACACCACCGAAGTGGTTGTCAACGTTGGCGGCACCATGCAGATGCTGGGTGGTCGTCAGGGCGGCGGCGCACCGGCAGGTGGTCAGGGTCAGCAGCAGGGCGGTTGGGGCCAGCCTCAGCAGCCACAGGGCGGCAACCAGTTCAGCGGCGGCGCGCAGTCTCGTCCGCAGCAGCAGGCTGCTCCGGCACCGTCTAACGAACCGCCAATGGACTTCGACGACGATATCCCGTTCTGATTTTCAGACATAAAAAAACCTGCGAAAGCAGGTTTTTTTATAAATAGGGTTTTATCAGGTCAACACCATCGGCCATTCTGGCGGTGTCTGGCTCATCACTTCCACCATCACCTCTTTGATGTTATTGCAGATAGTCGCAATATCCACCATCGTAATTCCCAACAACCCCGTTGCGAACCAGCAGGCAGAGGCCACGCCCAGCGCGCTACAAATCACCGCGAGACCCGCGTAATCCGCTTTGCGCAAGCGAATTTTCAGCGTACTGGCAAGGAACATCAGAATGGCGCTGAAAAGCGGCCAGCGTAACAGTACGACACCTGTAGAGATAGAAACCATGAGACCTTATCCTCAGAGATAAACGGTATGCCCTGACAGCGCGGCGTTCTCACGAAGGTGTAGTCCACTCTGGCTATCGACAGGCATTCACAAATGATATGAAACGCTGTTTTTGTTTCACTCTATAGTGTGAACTATATCACAATTGCTGCTTTATTCACCAGAGGTAAACGCGGCAAATTGCGCCATTTATCGCTGACAATAGTTACATAAGGAAAGGGCTCTGTTTTACCTTTAGGCCGGATAAGCGCAAGCGCTATCCGGCGTGTTGTTCATGCGGAAAGACGGTGGCGATAGTCGCTCGGCGTGCGGTCGAATTCACGGCGGAAAACACGCGAGAAGGTTTGCTGGGAAACATAACCCAGATCCATGGCAATATCGAAAATCGGGCGCTGGGTATTACGCAACTCCTGCGCAGCCAATAGCAGGCGACGCTGACGAATGTAGTCACCCAGCGTTTGACGCATCTCGGTACGGAACATCCGTTGTAGATACCATTTCGAGTAGCCGGATTTTTTCGCCACGATATCAATATTCAGTGGTTGATCGATATGTTCATCTATCCATTCGATAAGCGTTTGAATAATTTCCCGATGGGACATAAGGCTCTCCCCGTTGTCTATTTTTGCTTCAACTTTTGTCTTGCTGGCGAGTATAATTCCTCAAGTTAACTTGAGGTAAAGCAGAAAATGGAAAAAAAACCAACGCGCATTAAAACGCTGCTTACACCGGGCGAAGTCGCCAGACGTACCGGGGTTGCCGTCTCCGCTTTGCACTTTTATGAAAGCAAAGGCCTCATCCGCAGCCAGCGCAACGCGGGCAACCAGCGGCGGTATAAACGTGACGTGCTGCGCTATGTAGCCATCATTAAAATCGCTCAGCGTCTGGGCATTCCGCTCGCCACGATCGGCGAGTCGCTGGGCGTGGTGCCCGAAGGGCATACATTGGGGCAAAAAGACTGGAAACGCCTGACCACCCAGTGGCGTCAGGAGCTGGATAAACGCATTCATTCGATGGAAGCGCTGCGCGATCAGCTTGATGGCTGTATCGGTTGCGGCTGTATGTCACTGCGTGACTGCCCGCTGCGTAACCCTGGTGACAAACTGGGGGAAGAAGGAACGGGCGCGCGCCTGCTGGAAGACGAATAAAAAACGAAAGCGCCACAACTGGGCGCTTTCGTATGTTCCGGTCTTTGTCTTTCGCTCTATCCCACTGGTTCATGGGAGGGTTTCCCCCGACATCAGCATCCCTCGGTCGAGCTACGGGTTGGAGGTTCCGGTTTGTGCTGACACTTTAAGTCTACCTCTCCTCCCCCTGTTCGCCAGTCAGATTGACGTTTTTTTCGCCGCAATTTTTACGGGGATCGCCGTCTGTTCCTATAGTTAATTTGAACAAACCTGCGGAGAAAATCATGTTAACCGTCCACCATCTGAATCAATCCCGCTCGCAGCGCGTGCTCTGGGCGCTGGAAGAGTTGAACCTGCCTTACCAGATTGTTCGCTATCAGCGCGGGGCTGATATGCTGGCTCCCGACACCCTGAAAAAAATCCATCCGCTGGGAAAATCGCCGATTGTCGAAGATAACGGGCACGTTATTGCTGAATCTGGCGCGATCCTCGAATATCTTCAGGAAATCGGCGATCCCGAAAACCGCTTTAAACCGCAGGAAATCGACCAAAAACTACAGTATCGCTTCTGGCTGCACTATGCCGAAGGCTCGTTGATGTCGCTCATGATGATCAAGCTGGTTTTGCAGATGCTGGGCAAATCCCCGGTGCCGTTGGGATTGCGCACGGTGGGGAAAGTGCTGGGAACGGGCGTCCAGAAAGCCTGGCTGAATAGGCAGATTGCCACGCATGCCGGGTTTATTGAGTCGCATCTGGCGAAAACGCCGTGGTTTGCGGGGGAGAGCCTGAGCATGGCGGACATTCAGATGAGTTTTCCGCTGTTTGCGCTGCTTTCTCGCGGTGGGATACCGTCTCTGCCCCATATCGCCGCATGGAAGGCGCGTGTGGAAGCACGTCCGGCCTGGCAACAGGCGATTGCGAAGGGCGGCCCCTTTTCACTTCCCGGTGAATAACGCCAGAGTTGCAACAAAAATGTTGTTAGATTGCGCATGAACGATAACGTTTGCGCATGAGTTGGCGATTTCTTCATCGTCATAAGCGAATTTTAGCGAAATGGCGTAAACATCAGTTGAAAATGGTGCCATAAAAACCAGATAATCGTTTGCCTTAAAATTCTGACGCCTTCTGCTGGCATTTTTGACGTTTTATGCTTAGTCAATTTGCCGCTGTCGTCCAGAAAATACCCATTCTGCATGTGCAGGGTGGCAGGTAACGCTCAACCGTATTGTATGCGCGGAGTTAAACGTTTGCTTTTTTGCGGCTCCCCTTTGCCGCGAGGTTTAAGCACAAGGAGATGACGTTTAACTGTCAGTGGATGCTCCACCACGTATGCGAACGAATGATAAAAATTTTCAGGGGATGTTTTCTATGTCTACGCCTTCAGCGCGTACCGGCGGTTCACTCGACGCCTGGTTTAAAATTTCTGCTCGTGGTAGCTCCGTTCGTCAGGAGATTGTCGCCGGTCTTACCACCTTCCTGGCGATGGTCTATTCCGTTATCGTCGTGCCGGGGATGTTGGGCAAAGCAGGCTTCCCGCCTGCGGCAGTCTTCGTGGCTACCTGTCTGGTGGCAGGCGTCGGCTCCATCGTGATGGGTCTGTGGGCTAACCTGCCGCTGGCCATTGGCTGCGCTATCTCGCTGACCGCATTCACTGCGTTCAGCCTGGTGCTGGGCCAACAAATCAGCATTCCGGTCGCGCTGGGCGCGGTGTTCCTGATGGGTGTTCTGTTTACCATTATTTCTGCGACGGGCATCCGTAGCTGGATTTTGCGCAATTTGCCGCAGGGAATCGCGCACGGCACCGGTATTGGTATCGGCCTGTTCCTGCTGCTGATTGCGGCAAACGGCGTCGGCCTGGTGATCAAGAACCCGCTGGATGGTCTGCCAGTTGCGCTGGGTCACTTTGCCAGCTTCCCGGTAATTATGTCGCTGGTCGGTCTGGCGATGATTATCGGACTCGAAAAACTAAAAGTGCCGGGCGGCATTCTGCTGACCATTATCGGGGTGTCGATTGTCGGCCTGATTTTTGATCCGAATGTGCACTTCTCCGGTTTCTTCGCCATGCCTTCTCTGAGCGATGACAATGGTAACTCGCTGATTGGCAGCCTGGATATCATGGGCGCACTGAACCCGATCGTGCTGCCTAGCGTACTGGCGTTGGTGATGACGGCGGTGTTCGATGCCACTGGCACTATTCGCGCCGTCGCCGGTCAGGCTAACCTGCTGGACAAAGACGGGCAGATTATCAACGGCGGCAAAGCGCTGACCACTGACTCCCTGAGCAGCGTGTTCTCCGCGTTTGTTGGCGCAGCGCCAGCGGCAGTGTACATCGAATCTGCAGCCGGTACGGCGGCGGGCGGCAAGACGGGCTTAACGGCGATCACCGTCGGCATCCTGTTCCTGTTGATTCTGTTCCTCTCTCCGCTCTCTTATCTGGTTCCGGCCTACGCCACCGCTCCGGCGCTGATGTACGTTGGCCTGCTGATGCTGAGCAACGTGGCACGTATTGACTTCAACGACTTTGTTGATGCGATGTCTGGCCTGATTACCGCTGTATTTATCGTGCTGACCTGCAACATTGTGACCGGCATTATGATCGGTTTCGCCACACTGGTGATTGGCCGCGTGGTGTCTGGTGAGTGGCGTAAGCTGAATATCGGCACTATCGTGATTGCGGTAGCGCTGGTGGCGTTTTATGCGGGCGGTTGGGCGATTTAATTCGTATTACTGCGGGCTTTGTAGGCCTGATAAGCGCAGCGCCATCAGGCTATTTACAGCGTGCGCCCTACAGTTCCTCTAAAGCGGCCTCACGGCCGCTTTTTTTACACCTTTACTACAGCAATTTCCTTGCCGCCGCGACAATATCATCGCGTGTGAGCCCATACCCCTGCTCCAGAAAATCCTGCGTTCCTACCTGGCCATAGCGCTCTTTCACGCCCACACGGCGCATCGGGACCGGGCAGGTTTCCACCAAAACTTCCGCCACCGCCGAGCCCAGCCCGTTATGAATGCTGTGGTTTTCGCAGGTGACAATTCGCCCGGTTTTCTCGGCATAGTTCTTCACCAGCATTCGGTCGATAGGCTTGAGCGTAAACATATCGATAACGGCGGCACTCACTCCTTCAGCAGAAAGCTTTTCCGCCGCTTCGAGCGCTTTCGCCACCATAATACCGTTGGCGATTAGCGTGATGTCATTGCCGTCGCGCAGAACGTTTCCTTTACCGATGGTGAATGTCGAGCCCTCCTGATAAACCGTGGGTGCCTGTTTACGGATGGTACGTACCCAGTAGAAACCTTCCAGGGTAGCGAGTTGGCGCAGAATATCTTTAAACATTGCTGCGTCGGTGACTTCCAGCACCACGGAGTGCGCCAGGCCGCGCACAATGCCCATATCTTCAAACGACATATGTGTGCCGCCGTTGTGACAGGCAGTGACGCCCGCATCAGAGGCGATCACTTTGACGTTATTGCGCTGATAATCCAACGACATAAATAACTGGTCAAAGCAGCGGCGACTGGCGAATGCGGTAAACGTGTGGACAAAGGGTTTCCGCCCGGTCAGCGCCAGCCCTGCGGCAGTGCCAATCACGTTGGCCTCCATGATCCCGCAGTTGATGACGTGTTGGGGAAATTCGCGCTGTACGCTATCCATCGCCATCGAACTCATCAGGTCTGCTTCCAGTGCAATAATCTCGCTGCCTGCCTTGACCTGTTCCGCGATAAACCCGGCGTAGACCTTACGCATTTCAACGGCGTCTTTTTCTCCCGCAGGTGCAACCTTAATCATACGCGGCCTCCAGTTGGCGAATAGATTCATTCAGCGCCTCTCGCATCTCATCATTCAGGCGCAGATGGTGGGTATTGCTCAGACTTTCCAGATAAGGCACACCTTGCCCTTTCACACTATCGAGGATCACGATGCGGGGACGATCATCGCCGCTGCGTACCGGGCGGGTGACGGCCTGAATCGCTGCAATATCGTCGCCTTTTACCGTTTGTACATCGAAACCGAAAGCGTTGAATTTTTCCGCAAGATCGAAGGGGGCGATAATGTCGTCCAGTTCGCCATCCAGTTGCTGCTTGTTCCAGTCGATAAATACCAGCAGGTTGTTCAGTTTATGGTGGGCGATAAACTGGAACGCTTCCCAGCATTGACCTTCGTTCAGCTCACCGTCGCCGACAATGCAAAACACGCGATTAGGACGGCTGGCGAGTTTATGCGACAGCGCCATGCCCGCCGCGATAGATATCCCCTGGCCGAGCGAGCCTGTAGTGGCATCCACGCCGCGCGTTTTGAGCCGGTCCGGGTGACTTGGCAGGCGCGTGCCGTTCTGGTTAAGCGTGGCCAGCTCCTCCATCGGGAAATAGCCTTTGATTGCCAGCGTGCTGTACAGCGCAGGGCCCGCATGACCTTTCGACAGGACAAAATAGTCGCGCTGCGGCCAGTCCGGGTCGGCGGGGTCGATGCGCATCACATCGCCATACAGCACCGCCAGCGTCTCCACCACCGACATGCTGCCGCCATAGTGACCAAAACCGAGCTGGGTTAAGGATTTCAGCGTGGCAACGCGAATATCGCGCGCCAGTCTTTTCAGTTCATCATGCATTATGATTTTGCTCCTGTGTCTTGCTGCTGCGCGTCGGGTTTACTTTTCACGATGTTGTAGACCACCAGTAGCGCGAACAGCGCCACGACCAGGCCGGTAATCGCCATCGGTGAGAGGTAGCGTGCCAGGTTACCCATGATGATGCCGACGACGCCGAAATCCGCGTCGGAGAAGGTGGTATTCGCGAAGCCAATCGCGCCAAGCACTGGCAACAGCAATACCGGGAGGAAGGTGATCAACAAGCCGTTGGCAAATGCGCCGATCATTGCGCCGCGTCGGCCTCCGGTGGCGTTACCAAACACGCCTGCGGTGGCGCCGGTGAAGAAGTGCGGTACAACGCCTGGCAGAATCAATACCAGTTTGAACTGCCCGAGCAGGAACAAACCAACCAACCCGCCGAGGAAGCTGAACAGGAAACCAATTAAAACCGCATTAGGCGCATAGGGATAGACGACCGGGCAATCCAGCGCCGGGCGGGCATTAGGCACCAGTTTTTCCGAGAAGCCGGTAAAGGCCGGCACGATTTCTGCGAGGATTAAGCGTACACCCTGTAAGATGATGAACACGCCCGCTGCAAAGGTGATGGCCTGAATGATGGAGTAAACCAGGTAGTTTTGTCCGCCGCTGAGCTGGGTTTCAACATATTCGCGTCCGGCACTGACGGCCAGAATCATGTAAATGATGATCATGGTGAGAGAAATCGAGATCGAACTGTCGCGCAGGAAGCTCAGATTTTTCGGCAGGTTCATCTCTTCAGTAGAGCGGGAACCCTTTCCGCACACGCTGCCAATCCAGCCAGAAAGCACATAACCCAGCGTGCCGAAGTGACCAAACGCGATATCGTCAGTACCGGTAATGCGCTTCATATAGCGTTGCGCCAGCGCCGGGAAGAAGGCCATCACCAGACCAAGAATCAGCGACCCGGTAAACACCAGACCAATGCCGTCGAAGCCCGCCACCGTCAAAATAACGCCGATCATGCACGCCATATAAAACGTATGGTGCCCGGTCAGGAAGATGTACTTCAGACGCGTGAAGCGGGCGACGATGATATTGGCTACCATGCCGAAGGCCATGATGAGCGCCGTTGATGCGCCATATTTTTCCAGCGCGATAGAGACGATCGCTTCGTTGTTAGGAATGATGCCCTGAATGTTGAATGCATGTTCGAACATACCGCCAAGTGGATTCAGTGAACCCACCAGTACGGATGCGCCGCCGCCCAGCACAATGAAGCCGAGAATGGTTTTGATGGTACCTTTTACTACATCAGAAAATGATTTTTTCTGTGCCACGAGGCCAATTAAGGCAATTAACCCGACCAGAACGGAAGGGACTTTAAGAATATCGACAACAAAATTTAGCGTTTCAAGGATAAACATATCCGCCTCGCTTTAATCAGGATTATTGTGCCGAGAAATAAGCGCTGAGCTTAGTTTCTAATTCATTAATATCGATAATATTGTTAATGACGACGAGCTGACTTTCCGGAACACTGGCGCTACTGGCAATATCTTTCGCCATCACAAAGAGATCGGCAGCGCCGGGTGTTGCCGAAGATAAATCTGAATGCTCGACTTCCGCCTCAATATTTAATTTCTTCAGTACTTTTTTGATATTCATTTCCACCATAAAACTACTGCCCAAACCGGAGCCACAAATTGCCATTATTTTCATGGTTGTTACCTTATTTTGAGTAGAGTACGGGCGCACGATGTCAGGAGAGATCGTGAGCATGTAAAACGGAGAAAAAATAAAATCAGAAACGGGAAATAATGGTTGTAATCTCCTCTAATGTTTTCGCCTGATGCAGCAATGCGAGATCGTCTTCGCTGGAAAAAAGCTCGGCAAGCGCAGAAATCATTTCAATATGGCTGTGCTTATCGGGGGCCGCGAGCATGATAATCACATCGACGGGATCAAACTCATCGGCGTCGAATGCCACGCCGTGCTGTAATTTCAGTAATGACAATCCCATTCCCCGAGCGCCTTCTTCCGGGCGGGCGTGCGGCATTGCAAGGCCGGGCGCCAGGACGTAATAGGGGCCTAATTTTTGATGCTGCTGGATTATCGCCGTCACGTAACCGGGTTCGATTACGCCCGATTCAAGCAGCGGCTGAGCGCAAATCTCCAGCGCCTGAGGCCAGTTTTCGACCTCACTTCTTAGTGCAATGGTGGTGTCATTCAGCCATTGGTTCAGCACATGGATTCTCCTGCAACGGGATGTGTGGAATGAGCAAACTTTATTCAACGGCGAAGTTGGTAACCGTGATGATTATCACAAAGATAGCGCTATCAAAATGTATCATTGGAAATTGTGATAGCGCTATCAAATCGAGGCGCATCAATTCACAGCAAAATTGTGGATTTCCGGCGTATACTGCCCAACATGTGAAGAAAAAATGATCGCTAACTCTCTAATAACATAGCGTTTACTCAGGAATTCAAATGTCGATAACCCGAAAACGACGCAGTACGGGAAAGGTTACCCTGGCCGACGTCGCCCAGCTGGCAGGGGTTGGCACGATGACCGTATCCCGGGCCCTGCGAACGCCCGAGGCGGTATCGGATAAGTTACGCGAGAAAATTGAAGCCGCCGTTCAGGAGCTTGGCTATGTGCCGAATCTGGCGGCCAGCGCGTTGGCTTCCGCCTCATCGTGGACGATCGCGATGGTCGTGCCGCATCTTAGCGAATTCGGCTGCTCAGAAATGTTTGCGGGTTTACAGCAGGTGCTGCAACCGGCTGGCTATCAAATCATGCTGGCGGAGTCTCAGCATCAGCCGGAGCAGGAAGAAAAACTGCTGGAAACCCTGCTGGCTTCCAATATCGCGGCGGCGGTACTGCTGAGCGTCGAACACAGTGAAAACGTGCGCAACTGGCTGCAAAATGCGTCGATTCCGGTGATGGAGATTGGCGCGGTGCGTGCCGATCCTATTGATATGAATATCGGCATTGACCATGCTGCTGCGATGTTTGAACTGACCGAAATGCTGATCACACGTGGTTATCAAAACATAGGCTTACTCTGCGCCAATCAGGAAAAATGGGTGTTTCAACAGCATCTGCAGGGGTGGTACAAGGCGATGTTGCGTCATCACCGTTCCCCGGATCGCGTCATTAACGCGGCGTCGTCGCCCACGTTTTCCACCGGTGCAGCGCAGCTTCCGGAATTTCTGCTGGCTTGGCCGGAACTGGACGCGCTGGTGTGTGAATCGGATGAGCTGGCCTGCGGTGTGCTGTATGAGTGTCAGCGTCGGCGTATTAAAGTGCCGGAAGATCTCGCGGTTGTTGGATTTGGCGACAGCGATGTGAGCCGGGTGTGTCAGCCACCCCTCACCACCATGGCTGTGCCGCATCGAAAAATTGGCGCGGATGCCGGAAAAGCGTTACTCGCGCGACTGAGCGACAACGACTGGAGCCCGAAAGCGACGATTACCTCAAGGTTGTGCCAGCGCGACAGCTGTTAATGATTTTTCGCATTTTTTTACCGGTCGATTTTTCATTTTAAGGATCGTCTCGTTTCCTTTTGCGTTACTCTGGTATGCGTATGATACAGAGGCATGACGCTTCATATTTTACGTTCCACATAATAAGACAACGCTGCAAACAGGGATCGCATGGAAATATTCTTCACCATACTCATCATGACCCTCGTGGTCTCGCTCTCCGGGGTTGTAACCCGTGTCTTGCCATTTCAGGTGCCGCTGCCGCTGATGCAGATCGCCATCGGTGCGCTGCTGGCGTGGCCGACCTTCGGCCTTCACGTGGAGTTCGACCCGGAGCTGTTCCTCGTTCTGTTTATTCCGCCGCTGCTGTTCGCCGATGGCTGGAAAACGCCGACCCGCGAGTTCCTTGAACACGGGCGCGAAATCCTCGGCCTGGCCCTTGCGCTGGTGCTGGTGACGGTGGTTGGTATTGGTTTCCTGATTTACTGGCTGGTGCCAGGGATCCCACTGGTGCCTGCGTTCGCGCTGGCGGCGGTGCTGTCGCCGACCGATGCGGTGGCGCTCTCCGGGATTGTTGGAGAAGGGCGCATTCCGAAGAAAATCATGGGCATCTTGCAGGGCGAAGCGTTGATGAACGATGCTTCTGGCCTGGTCTCGCTAAAATTTGCCGTGGCGGTTGCCATGGGCACGATGGTCTTTACCGTTGGCGGCGCGACGCTGGAATTTATGAAAGTGGCGATTGGCGGCATCCTGGCCGGTTTTGTGGTCAGCTGGCTGTATGGTCGCTCGCTGCGCTTCCTGAGCCGCTGGGGCGGCGATGAGCCGGCAACGCAAATCGTGCTGCTGTTCCTGCTGCCGTTCGCGTCTTATCTGATTGCGGAACACGTCGGCGTATCCGGTATCCTCGCGGCGGTGGCGGCGGGGATGACCATCACCCGTTCCGGCGTGATGCGTACCGCGCCGCTGGCAATGCGCCTGCGTGCCAACAGCACCTGGGCGATGCTGGAGTTCGTGTTTAACGGCATGGTGTTCCTGCTGTTGGGCCTGCAATTACCGGGCATTCTTGAGACCTCTCTGGTGGCTGCAGAAGCCGATCCGAACGTTGAAATCTGGATGCTGTTTACCGACATTCTGCTGATTTATGCGGCGCTGATGCTGGTGCGCTTTGGCTGGCTGTGGACGATGCAGCGCTTCAGCCAACGCTTCCTGAAGAAAAAACCGATGGAGTTCGGGAGCTGGTCAACGCGCGAGCTGGCCATTGCCTCCTTCGCCGGCGTGCGCGGGGCGATTACCCTTGCCGGTGTGCTCTCCATCCCGCTGCTGCTGCCCGATGGCAACGTCTTCCCGGCACGTTATGAACTGGTGTTCCTGTCGGCGGGCGTCATTCTCTTCTCACTGTTTGTTGGCGTGATTATGCTGCCGATTCTGCTGCGCCACGTTGAAGTTCGTGATCTGCCGCAGCAGCAAAAAGAGGAGCGCCTGGCCCGGTCCGCAACGGCGGAAGTGGCGATTGTCGCGATTCAGAAGATGGAAGAGCGACTGGCGGCAGATACCCAGGAGAACATCGATAACCAGTTGCTGACGGAAGTCAGTTCCCGCGTGATTGGTAACCTGCGTCGCCGCGCCGATGGGCGTAATGACGTCGAAACGTCAATGCTGGAAGAGCAACTGGAACGTCGTTTCCGCCTGGCGGCGCTGCGTTCTGAGCGCGGGGAATTGTATCACCTGCGTGCGACGCGGCAGATCAGTAACGAGACGTTGCAGAAATTGCTGCATGACCTTGATTTGCTGGAAGCGCTGTTGATTGAAGGTGAGTGATGCCCCTCACCCCGGCCCTCTCCCACAGGGAGAGGGAGACAACCGGCGCTGTTCTGTCATTTATCTGCGAGCGGTTCCCTCTCCCTGTGGGAGAGGGTTAGGGTGAGGGTTGCCTACTTCGGTAACCAAAACCCCTCGCAGCACTTCAGCCACGCCTGGGCGCTATGCGACAAATAAACGCCTTCGCGCCAGATCATCCCCAATTGCCAGTGGAGTTCGCTCTCAAGCGGCAGCCAGCGCAACGTTTTCGCATCCAGCCTTTCGCAAATCGGCTCCGGCAAAATCGCCACGCCGACACCCGCCTGGACCATCGCCGCGAGGAAATCCCATTGGCCGCTGCGCACCGCGATACGCGGCTTCACATTGTGCTGATTAAACAGATGCATCAACTGACGACTCAGTGCGAAATCTTCGTTATAGATAAGCAAAGGATGTGCTGCGAGCTGTTCGGGGGAAACCGATGTCTGTTCCAGCCACTCGCCGGAACGGGGAACCAGCACGCAAAGCGGGTGGCTGAATAGCGGCAACGTCGCAAGGCCGCTCTCTTCTTCCACCGGCAGCGCGGTCATGGCTAAATCAAGTTCGCCGTTCATCACCGCCTGCTGCACCGTCAGCCCGCCGAATTCGGACACCTTGAGTTCTACGCCGGGGTAGCGCTGGCGAAAAAGGCTGATGGGCCCGGCCATCATCATGCCGACCATTGGCGGGATGCCGAGGCGCAACTGGCCTTTGTTGAGGTGGTTGATATCGGTCAGTTCGGCTTCCAGTTGGCGGAATTCATCGAGGATCACCAGCCCGCGTTCAAATACGACTTGCCCGGTATCGGTGAGCAGCAATTTGCGTCCATCGCGGATAAGCAGGGTGCTGTTGAGTTCATCTTCCAGATTTTTCAGCATCTTGCTGATGGTAGGCTGCGTAACGAAGAGTTTCTCCGCCGCGCGGGTAAAGCTTTGCTGACGTACCACTTCAACGAAATAGCGCAGCGTTCTGATGTCCATGATTATGCCTCGAAACTATACCTGCGATGAGTTTAATTCATTTCTGCCATCCTCGTACGCTCACTATACTGTGCGTCTCTGATTTTTTCTGGACACTCCTTTCATGGCTGAGGCCTTAGGGCGCGTGATGCCCTCCGTTTTGCAACGTCTTCAGGTGCCGGTGCAGGTCATTCTGTACGCGGGGCTCTTTGTTTTTGCTGAATATCTGGTGAACTGGCTGAATCTGCCGCTGCCCGCCAACCTGGTGGGGATGGTGCTGATGCTGGCGCTGATTGTCTGCCATATTGTGCCGCTGAAGTGGGTGCGCGCGGGCTCGCGCTGGCTGCTGGCGGAAATGCTGCTCTTCTTCGTGCCCGCTGTGGTGGCGGTGGTGAATTATGCGCAACTGCTGATGGTCGATGGCTGGCGTATTTTCCTGGTGATTGCGCTCAGCACCATGATGGTGCTCGGAGCGACGGCGTGGGTGGTGGATAAAGTCTATCGTTACGAACTGAAGCGGATGCGTCATGAGTAACTTTCAACTGAGCGTGCTGTGTCTGGCGATTACGCTGGTGCTTTATTTCGCCAACAAACGACTCTATCGCCGCTTTCGCAAACTGCCGCTGATGCCTTTGGTGTTAACGCCAGTTCTGCTGGTGCTCATGCTGGTGTTCGGTCATATCTCCTATCAAAACTATATGGGTGAAGCGCACTGGCTGCTGTGGCTATTGGGCCCGGCGACCATCGCGTTTGCCGTACCGGTGTATGACAATCTGGCGATCATCAAGCGCCACTGGATGTCGCTGTCTGCCGGGGTGATTACCGCAACGGTGGTGGCGGTGACCAGTTCCGTATGGCTGGCGCGTCTGTTTACGTTGCCCGATGAAATTCAGCGCAGCCTGGCGGTGCGCTCGGTAACCACGCCGTTCGCGCTGGCGGCGGCCAAACCGCTCGGCGGACAGCCGGATCTGGTGGCGTTATTCGTAGTGGTGACCGGGGTATTCGGCATGGCGATTGGCGATGTGCTGTTTTTGCGCCTGTCTATTCAGGAAGGCATGGCGAAAGGCGCAGGATTTGGCGCTGCATCGCACGGCGCCGGAACCGCGCGCTCCTACGAGCTCGGCCCGCAGGAGGGCGTGGTAGCAAGCCTGGTGATGATGCTGTCAGGCGTGGTGATGGTGTTGGTCGCCCCGCTGGTGGGTTGGATGATGTTTTAAAATTAACGGTTCAACCGCCGAACAATACGCTCAACCTGCTGGCGGAATGTGACGGCAACCTGGGCAGGCGTCTGGCCGCCATGATCCATTTTTTCGCGCGCCGCGGTGAACTGATCCACCACCTGTAAATCCTCAATGTAAGGTGTCGCAACGGCGGTTGTGGGTAATGATTGTGCCTGGCGCAGCCCGGCAACGACCGGGTCGTTCGGATCAATCGTGCCATTGTCGGTCAATATTTTCTCTGCGGTTTTGCTTAACGGAATACCGCGCTCCAGCCCTAATGCTTCCACCGCCTGCGGGTCATTCAGCAGGAAGTTGATAAGCGTTGCGGCCTCTTTCGGATGACGGGTCGATTTCGACACGGAGAACATCTGCGCGGTTTTAAAATAGACACCAGAATCACGTGCTCCCGGCTGCATAACATAATCGCCCAGCACCAGTTTGGCCGGAGGTGTCATGTTATTGATATACATGCGAATAGAAATATTCCAGGTAAACGTACCGCCCCATTCGCCGGTGATCCACGGCTTCATCTCATAGAGATTGCCTTTGCCATAAGAGGACATCGTTTTTGGCCCTGGAATAACGTGATCGTCGCTGAGACGTTTCACAAAAGAAAAGGCCTCTTGCCACTGCGCGTCATTCCAGGTGAATTTTCCACTGGGGTCAAACATCGGTTTACTGTATTTCTGCATCATCCACGCGTTGAGTAGTAAAATAACATCCTGATCAACCATCGCATACGGATAATAGTTTTCCCCTAACGTGCTGCGAAAGGTTTTCCCCGCAGCAAAAAGTTCATCCCAGTTCTTTGGATACGTCAGCCCCGCTTTTTTCCAGGTGACATCGTTGTAATAAAATACCGGGGCATTCACCGAAATCGGCAGGCCATTAAGTTTACCTTTCACAGTGGTGGAATTGAGATCGCCCGGCGCGTATTGCGCTAAATCCAGCACATCTTTCAGCTTATTTAAATCGTAATAGCCTTCGCCATTCTTTGAAAAAATAATTAACCACGGCCAGTTGGTTTGCATGACATCCGGTTCGGTACCGCTCGCCATTTGCGTGGTTAAACGCGAAAGATGTCCATCCCAGCCGGTATATTCCGCCTTTACTTTGATATCGGGGTATTTTTGTTCAAACGCGGCGATAGCCTTTAACGTTGACTGATGACGGCTATTGCCACCCCACCAGGACATGCGTAATTCCACGGGCTGCGCCCAGGCGGTGGTGCAGGACATTAAAAGGGTTGCGATAACACCTGTAGCTATTTTATTCATTATCGACTCCGAAACAGAGAAGCAGGTGAGTAACAGCAAAATACTAACCAGAGGTCCTGGCGCGGCAGGTCGCCGCGCCGTGGTGATTAACGTTTGGTCAGGCGAGAAACGAGTTCAAACTCTTTAAAATTAACCGGGCGCTGCTGCTGCATCGAAATATTCCCGGCAATCCCGGTGAGAATGGACATCGCTCCGGCCCGGTGATCGGCGGCGCGTTGTAGCGGGTCGTTGCCCGGTACGCCGAACAGATCCGCCAGCATGGCATTATCGCCACCGCCGTGGCCGCCTTCGCCAAGGGTGAAATCCGCTTTCCACGGCTCGGCAAACATCGGGAAGACGGTGATATCACACAGCTCCAGGCTGCCCTCGTTCTCGCGTTTACCGCCCGCGTTGACGTAGGATTTCTCGATGATTTTCATCTCCAGACGCCCTTCGGTACCGTTGAACACCACGTTCAGCCCTTCCCACGGTAAGTAAGCGTTCAGGGAGTAGGTGAGCTGTACCTGGTTCTGGTATTTCACCAGCACTGACATCGTGTCTTCGATGGTGATGCCGTCGCTGAAGACGCTTTGGTCACGGAAATAGTTATCTTCATGTTCGGCGTCCAGATAAAGCGCTTTTAGCTGTGCGTTTTCCGCCATTTCCAGCGCAAACGGATCGTTCTTCGCTTCCGCGTAGCCATGCGTTCGTGGATAGAACTGCGTCACGCCGCGTTTTTCGGCGTTCTCTTTGCCGTAGAATTGCAGGCTGCCTTCGGCGTAAACGCGTTCCGGGTAGCTTGCCAGCCAGAAGTTCATCAGGTCGAAGTGATGGGTTGATTTATGCACCAGCAGGCCGCCGCTGTTGCGTTTTTCGCGGTGCCAGCGACGGAAATAGTCTGCCCCGTGTTCGGTGTTGAGCAGCCACTCGAAGTGCACTGATGTGACCTGACCAATCACGCCCTGCATCAGCAGTTCGCGCACCTTGCTATGATGCGGCGCATAACGATAGTTGAATGCCACGCGCACGGTATGGCCGGTTTCTTCGATGGCGTCCAGAATGCGCAGGGCGCGCTTTTCATCAATGGTCATCGGTTTTTCGGTGATCACATCACAACCCGCGTGCAGCGCCCGCACGATATAGTCGTCATGCGTGCGATCCATGGTGGTGACGATAATAATGTCCGGGCGGGTTTCACAGATCATCTCTTCAAACTGCGCGGCTTTCCAGGTGGAAACGGGCTCAGCGCCTTCTTTTTGTAGCAGCGTATTGGCGTAATTCATGCGCGTCTGATTGGTATCGCAAAAGGCCACCAGTTTGGCATTTCCGCGCCATTGACCGCCGATAGCTGAAATATATAAACCCGCACGTCCTCCCGTGCCGACCAGCGCATATTTTTTCATTGTGTCCTCGATTATGATAAACGACCAAATAATGGCAGGATGTCGCGATGAAACGTATTCCCCACCAGTTGATGGAACTGAATAGCACCTTTATCTGGCACTGGCCCTGGTTTGTTCAGGGCGTGCAGAGTGCGAAACAGCATGGTTTCACCGGGATAATCCTGCACCAACAGGAACTGCTTTCTATTCTGGCTACGCCCTCGCCATTGAGTCAGAAACTGAATGTCGAGAACCTTATTCATCAGCAAAATTACGCGCTGCTGTATTTAAAACGCGTTGACCGTTATCTGGCCGACAATAATTTATCCTTCTGGCTTCAGGGTGAAGCCGCGCCGACGGATGACATTATTAAGCGCAAATTTCCCGAGATGGCTTTCGATGAAAAAAGCGCGCCCGATTTCTGGCCGCAATTTTATGCGGCAATCATGCATCCGTTATTGCAGGCGTTGCCGCACCTGAGCGGTTTAATTCTCAGCCTGACAACGCCCGCGTTTCAGACTTCCGGCTGGCAGCGCAGCCTGCATTCCGTCTGGAGCCTGCTGCGCGGGCAGGGCAAAAAGCTGGTACTGCGCGACTTTATCGATGACAGCTGGCCGCGCCAGCAGCTCTCGAGCATTCTCGCGACCCTGCCGGGCGACGTGCGTGCCTCCATCAAAGCCACCGAGCTGGATTATCACCCCGGCTTCGCTAACCATCCCAATATCGCCACGCTTCCCGGCCACAATAAGTGGATCGAGTTTGACCTCTTCGGCACCGGCTACGGCTGGACGGCGCTGCCATGCTATCTCGCTGACGAAATCAGCGGCCGCCTGAGCTGGGCGCTGAGCGTGGCGGAAAATGAAGTTGAAGCGATTACTTCCCGCGTCAGCTGGCAGTGGTTGCCCGACAGCCGGGTGATGGACTCCGTCAACGCCATCAATCTGCTCGGCCTGTCGGCGGCGAATCAACCTCAGGAGGGCGCGCCCTCCACCTTTGAACGCTGGGCTGAACAGCAGCAGCTTCGTTTTCGTTCGTCGCAGGATAAAAAACGCCTCGCCACATTGCTGCACACCAGCTATGACTGGCTGTGCAAAACGCCTAACCTGCTGGGACGGCGTATGCACTATCAAAGCCAGATCCCCGAAAGCCTTTCTCAGGCGCAACAACTGCTGCACATGGACACCCGCAGCGCCAACTGGATGCAGGCGTACCAGCCGCTGATGCCCACCGATGACCCGGCGCTTGGCAATGAGCAGCGCGAGCTGATCGCCCTTGAGAAAGAGACCGCCTGCTTCCTCGCCGCCAACGCCGTACAGAGCCTGCGGGAACTGATGCCGCGCATCACTTGCCCGAACGATTCACTGGAACAACTGCTCGCCGCCTGGCGTAGCGCCGAAGTCTACGGCCAGATGTTTTCCCGCGTCGCCGCCAGCGTGACGCTGCTCACCTGGCACGATCATTACGGTAGCGAGCCTTCCGCCAGCGAAATGGCTGAACAGCAAAACGCGCTGCTGCGCTATGCCGATACGCTCGACCGCTGGCTGGAAACGCCGCCAGCGGGCAGTCCGCTGTTTTTGTCGATGTTGTTGAATCCTGAACGTCTGATCCGTTTCGCTTACAGCCTGTCGATGGGGTAAGAATAGGGAGCGGTCTGCGAAAAGTCGCCTGCGGGGAGAGGGAAGAACAGGGATGTGGGACGGAAGGGGTAAAAAGTGTGATAAGTGTGGCAGCTTGCGAAAAATCAATGTGATGCAGATCGTTTTTTAACGATCACAAAGCGTGATTTCAGTCACCCGACGCGGGCAGAAATGTGATCTGACGGTAGAGCACGTCCGGCAATAATAATTATCTCTACGAATAGATATAAAATAATAATAATCCAGCGAATAGATACTGATTTCAGATAATACGTTTTGTGACCGCTGGCGAATTAATTATCAAAACGGAACTCTACGCTGGTGGCGTTTTTCTGCTGTTAATGAAAACGGAAGCTTTTCTCAGGCATCGTGTCATGGAGACGGCGTAGCATGTTAACGTTCAATCAAAAATTAGTTCGGGATATTGATTTCCACATCAGGAAAATAAAAGACAACATTTATACTCCGCTTGCTGAATTAACTGTTTACGGTTTTATCACGCCGGAACCAGTGCCGTTTTCACAGCGACAGCAGGGTAAACCTTTCGAGTTCCGCATCGGGGAAAAATGGGGCAATTTATGGGACTGCGCGTGGGTTAATGTCCGTGGCGTGTTATCCCCTACAGATTGCGCCAAAACCATGATCCTCTGCTTTGACTGCGGCGGTGAGGCGTTGATTGTCGATAATAACGGCGTACCGCTACGCGGGCTGACCAATGTGGATTCGACGTTCGAGCGTAGCCTCGGCATGCCGGGAAAAACGGTCTGGCGACTTCCGGCAGAGTATTACCGCTCTGGCGAAGTGAATATCTGGATCGAACTTGCCTGTAACGATCTCTTTGGTGCATCGACCGGCGGCGTGATGCGTCAGGCGCATCTTGCCCACTGCCGCGACGATCTGCGCGATCTCTATTATGACGCCTGGATATTGTTCGATTTGCTGAGCTGCCTGGATGCGAAATCACCGCGCTATAAAGCAGTACTGGTGTGTCTGAACGAAGCATTGAATGGACTGGGCGATTTCAATGAAGCGAGCGTTGCGCAGTGTCGGCAGGCGCTGGCAAAAGAGTTGAATAAGCAGGGCGGCGATCCTTCTCTCACCGTCACCGGCGTGGGCCACGCGCATATCGATCTCGCCTGGTTGTGGCCGATTCGGGAAACCAAACGCAAGGGCGCGCGCACCTTTGCCACCGCGCTAGACCTGATGTCGCACTACGCCGACTATATTTTTGGCGCCAGTCAGCCGCAACTTTTTCAGTGGATCAAAGACGATCATCCCGAGCTTTATCAGCGGGTGAAACAGCATGTTCAGCAGGGACGTTTTGAAATTCAGGGTGATATGTGGGTGGAAGCAGACACCAACGTTCCGTCTGGCGAATCGCTGGTGCGGCAATTTCTCTATGGTCGCCAGTTCTTCCGCGAAGAATTCTCGCAAACCACGCGTATGCTCTGGCTGCCGGATGTGTTTGGCTATAACGCCAACCTGCCACAAATTATGCGCAAAAGCGGCGTCGATTACTTTATGACGCAAAAGCTCTCCTGGAACGAACACAATAAATTTCCGCATCATACCTTTACCTGGCAGGGTATCGATGGCAGTAGCGTACTGACGCACATGTTGCCGGAAGAGACTTACAACGGGCCCGCCGCGCCGCGCAGCATCCGCCGCATTGAAGAGGAGTATCGCGAGGCAGGCGTGTGCGATAGCGCGCTGATGCTGTTTGGCATCGGCGACGGTGGTGGCGGGCCGGGGCCGGAACATCTGGAACGTTTGCAGCGTATACGCAATCTCAGCGGTATTTCGCCGGTGAAGCAGGGCAAAGCGGTCGATTTTTTCCGCCATATCGAAAAAACGCAGCCGCGTTATCCACGATATAAAGGCGAGCTTTATCTGGAGAAACATCAGGGCACGCTGACCTCGCAGGCCAACAATAAGCGCTTTAACCGAAAAATAGAGAACGCGCTGCGCGAACTGGAGTTTGTCGCCAGCCGCCAGTGGCTCTGTTGTCAGTCGGTCTATCCGACCGACGCGCTGCGCGCCCTGTGGCAGGAGACGCTGCTTTATCAGTTCCACGATATTTTACCGGGTTCCTCCATTAAGCGGGTTTATGATGAGTCCTGCGCGCGCTATCAGGTGATGCTTACGCAGGCACAAACTCTGATACAGCGCTATCTCGATGAATTCACTAGCACTTTGGCCATTCCGCCAGGAAAAACGGTGGTGCATAATACCGTGGGATTTACCCGTGAAGCCTGGCTGGCGCAGCCGGACGGTTACCATCATGTGACGCTACCCGCATTCGGTTACGCGGTGCTGGGGGATGCGCAGGTCATACCGCCCATTTTGGCTACGCCGGATCATCTGGAGAACGCGTTGATCAGCGTGGATTTTAACGATCAGGGGCACATTGTGGCCTTTTTCGATAAACAGGCTCAGCGTCCGGTACTGCAACCCGGCAGCATCGGCAACCGGCTGGCGGTTTACGACGATATTTGTGCCGACTGCTGGGATATCAACATCACCTATCGCGACCGCCAGCCACAGGCGTTTACGCTGGTATCAAGCGCGGCGTATCAGGATGGGCCGCACGCGGTGGTCGAGCAGCATTATCGCTACGGTCAGTCGCAGCTGTGCCAGAAAATCAGCCTGCTGCCAGGAAGCAAGCGCCTCACTTTTGAAACGCACATAGCGTGGCATGAAGATCTGAAAATGCTCCGCACATCATTTGTGACAGCGACGCCGAGCGATGACGTGAGCTGCGATATTCAGTTCGGTAAAATTCGCCGTCGGGCGTTGACCAATAACGTCTACGATGCCGCTCAGTTTGAGATTTGCGCCCACAAGTGGATCGACTACTCACAGCGGGATTACGGCGTGGCGCTGCTTAACGACGGCAAATACGGTCATTACGCCAAAGACGGTGTGCTGGATCTCAATCTGCTGCGTTCGCAAAATCATCCTGGCGTGGGGGCCGATCGCGGAGAACATACATTCTCCTACGCGCTGTTCCCGCACACCGGCGATGAAATTGAAGGGCTGGTGAATCGCGAGGCCATGCTGTTCAACAACCCGGTGCGAATCAGCGTGAGCGAAGGGCGAACAGCGGAAAAAACCGTGGCGTTGCCTGGCAGCTTTATTCACTGCGACTCGCCGCATATTTGCATCGAAACGGTGAAAAAAACCGAGCAGGGCGATCGGCTGGCCGTGCGTTTGTATGAGTTTGACGGCGTTCACGCTGCCACAACCATCACGCTGAATGCGCATATGGGCCACTGCTGCCTGAGCAATCTGATGGAAGAGGATGAAGAACCGCTAACGTTGAGCGACGGCTGCGTGAGCCTGACCTTTACGCCATTTGAAATCAAAACGTTGCTGATTGACGTAGCATAATAATAAAGCCCGGTCAGCATGCTGGCCGGGCTGGCTGTCAGCGACGCATCGCCGCTTTTTTCAGAATACGTTCTGCGCGCATTAAGAACTCATCGGCGGCCTCATTGGCCGTTTTTTTACCGTAGTCCATATTTTGCCGTCCTGAACTCCACAGCGCCTGAATTTGCTCGTCTTCCATCCACGAGGTGGCGACCGACTCGGACTGCAATTTCTTCGCCATCGCCATACCCGCCACGGAAGGATTATCGTTCGTTAAGGTGCCGTTATCCGTCAGTGTTTTTACTGCGGCCTGGCTGATCGGAATGCCATTTTCCAGCTTAATGAACTCAACCGCCTGCGGATCGTTAAGCAGGAAATTCAGCAACATTGCTGCTTCTTTCGGATGCTGGGTATTTTTACCGATCGCATAGGTGAGCGAGACTTTAAAATAGGCGCTGGCGTTGGTGGCGCCCGGCGCCATGATCCAATTTCCCGGCTCCAGTTTGGCAGGCGGCGCGACTTTATGCGTGTAATACTGAATGACTACGTTCCAGGTATAGGCACCGGCCCACTGCCCCTGCTGCCAGTAGCGGGTGTCGGTAAAATCTTGCTTGCCATAGGAGGCGAGCATTTTGGGCCCCGGAATAACGTGATCGGCAACCAACCGCTGGGCGAAACGGAAGGCTTCGCGCCACTGTTCCTGATTCCAGGAGAAGCTTTTGCCGTCGGCGGTAAACATCGGCAGATTATATTTCTGCGACATATAGCAGTTGGTCATCAGGAAAATATCCTGATCGTTGGCAATTAACGGATAATAATCATCCCCCAGTTTCTCTTTAAACGTTTTCCCGGAGGCAAACAGCTCGTCCCAGTTTGTGGGATATGCCAGTCCGGCTTTTTTCCAGGTTTCATTATTAAAATAAAAACCCGGCACATTAAGGGAAATGGGAAGCGCAGTGAGCTTGCCTTTTACGGTCGTCGACTGCAAATCACTGGTGGGGAACTGGCTTAAATCCAGCGTATCGCTCACCTTGTTGAGGTCGTAAAAGCCTTCGCCGGTACGCGAGAAAATCGGCAGCCACGGCCAGTTTATCTGCATCACGTCCGGCTCTTTGTTGCCGGAGATTTGTGTCGTCATACGTGCCAGATAGCCATCCCATCCCGTGTACTCGGCGTTAACCTCAATCCACGGGTAACGCTTTTCAAAGGCATCGATGGCCCTGAGCATCACATCATGGCGCGTCTTACCTCCCCACCACGACATGCGTAATTTCACTTCTTGCTGTTGGGCAAAACTTTGTGCTGCCGGAATTAAACAGCAACTACAGAGCAGACTGGCCAGTAATATTTTCTTCATCATAGGCGTTCCTGTAATAACAGGGCTAATGAGATATTATTTGACCTCAGCTTATTAATTGCTCAAATATTATCTGCGTCCTGAATGGTTGATAAATAATGTGTCAGGACAGAATAGAAATAACTGCAGGAGAAGAGATGCTCTTTTAATGCGTTATTTTTAATATAAGCGAAGGGGATGACATTATTAAGAATTAGATCACAAATTCCCCGGCCAGAAAGCCGGGGAAAAGGGAACATTAATGCGCACGACCCTGCTCGACGCCGAGGCCGGTTTGTGAACGGATAAACTGGGCGCGGAACTGCTCGCGCTCAAGGTTACCCTCAGCAGAGTTGTCGGTTGCCGAGAAGAACCAAATTCCCAGGAATGCCACGGTGATGGAGAACAGCGCCGGGTATTCATACGGGAAGATGGCTTTTTCGTGGCCGAGGATCTGTACCCAAATGGTTGGGCCGAGAATCATCAGCACCACTGCTGTCAGCAGGCCTAACCAGCCGCCCATCATCGCGCCACGGGTGGTCAGTTTAGACCAGTACATGGAGAGCAGGATGATTGGGAAGTTGCAGCTGGCGGCAATCGCAAACGCCAGGCCAACCATGAAGGCGATATTCTGGTTTTCAAACAGCACGCCCAGCACGATAGCAATCACGCCCAGCACCAGTACGGTGATTTTTGATACGCGCAGCTCTTCACGCTCGGTGGCGCCTTTACGGAAGACGTTAGCGTAAAGGTCGTGCGACACCGCCGAAGCGCCTGCCAGCGTCAGCCCGGCGACGACCGCCAGAATGGTGGCGAAGGCCACTGCGGAAATAAAGCCGAGGAACAGGTTTCCACCGACCGCATTTGCCAGGTGAACCGCCGCCATGTTATTACCGCCAATCAGCGCGCCTGCCGCATCTTTATAGACTGGGTTTGCCCCCACCAGCATGATTGCGCCAAAGCCGATGATAAAGGTCAGGATGTAGAAGTAACCCATAAAGCCGGTAGCGTAGAACACGCTTTTACGCGCTTCGCGGGCATCGCTGACCGTGAAGAAGCGCATCAGAATATGCGGTAGCCCCGCCGTACCGAACATCAGACCAAGGCCCAACGACAACGCGGAAATCGGATCTTTCACCAGCCCGCCAGGGCTCATGATGGCTTCACCTTTCGGATGCACGGCCATTGCTTCGGTGAACAGGTTATTGAAGCTGAAGCCCACGTGTTTCATCACCATAAAGGCCATAAAACTCGCGCCAAACAGCAGCAGCACGGCTTTGATAATCTGTACCCACGTGGTGGCGAGCATACCGCCAAACAGCACGTACATCATCATCAGCACGCCAACCAGCACCACCGCGATGTGATAGTTCAGGCCAAACAGCAGCTCAATCAGTTTGCCCGCGCCGACCATCTGCGCAATGAGGTACAGCGCGACGACCACCAGCGAACCACAAGCAGAGAGAATACGAATGGGTCCCTGCTTCAGGCGATAGGAGGCCACGTCGGCAAAGGTATAGCGGCCCAGGTTACGCAGGCGCTCGGCAATCAGGAACAGAATGATGGGCCAGCCCACCAGGAAGCCGAGAGAGTAAATCAGCCCGTCATAACCGGAGGTAAAGACCAGTGCGGAGATCCCGAGGAATGAGGCGGCAGACATATAATCGCCCGCAATCGCCAGCCCGTTCTGGAAACCGGTAATGTTGCCGCCAGCGGTGTAGTAGTCATTACGCGAACGTACGCGTTTAGAGGCCCAGTAGGTAATACCGAGCGTAAACACGACGAAAATTAAAAACATGATAATCGCCTGCCAGTTGGTTGGCTGGCGTTGTACGGCACCGCTGATAGCATCGGCTGCGTTAGCGGCGAAGGGTAGTGTGGCGGCAAGCGCCGTCAGGACTCGCTTCATGATGCTTTTACCTCGTGCAGTACCGCATTGTTAAGACGATCGAATTCGCCATTTGCGCGCCAGATATAAATACCGGTCAGGACGAAGGAGATAAGAATCACACCCACGCCAATAGGAATACCTCGGGTGACGCTGGTACCCGCGTGCAGCGGGGTGCCCAGCCAGCCAGGCGCAAATGCAATCAAAAGGATAAAGCTGATATAAACCACCAGCATGATAATCGACAGAATGGTGGCAAACCGTTGCCGTTTTTCGACTAACTCCCTGAAACGCGCACTGTCTTCTATCCGCTGATAAATGGTGTCATTCATCACAGAATCTCCAGAGGTAGGGTTGGGATGTTTTAATTCCCTCTCCCTTGAGGGAGAGGGTTAGGGTGAGGGGGAAAGGTGCCCATGACGGCCCTCACCCCGACCCTCTCCCACGGGGAGAGGGAGAAAGGCTAAGTTATGAAGGCATAGTAATCGCCTGCTTCTCTTCGAGCAGTTTATCCACCACGCCCGGATCGGCGAGCGTCGAGGTGTCGCCGAGGTTACTGGTATCGCCCGCGGCTATCTTGCGCAGAATGCGGCGCATGATCTTGCCCGAACGCGTTTTGGGTAATGAATCTGTCCAGTGCAGCACGTCCGGCGTCGCCAGCGGGCCAATCTCTTTACGCACCCAGTTACGCACTTCGGTGTACAGCGCCGGCGTCGGCTCTTCACCATGATTCAGCGTGACATAAGCGTAAATCGCCTGGCCTTTGATATTGTGCGGAATGCCGACCACTGCCGCTTCCGCGACTTTCGGATGCGATACCAGCGCCGATTCAATTTCCGCCGTACCCAGACGGTGACCGGAAACATTCAGCACGTCATCGACGCGCCCCGTTATCCAGTAATAGCCATCTTCGTCGCGACGTGCGCCGTCACCGCTGAAATACATATTTTTGAAGGTGGAGAAGTAGGTCTGCTCAAAGCGCTCGTGATCGCCGAAAAGCGTGCGAGCCTGGCCTGGCCAGGAGTCGGTGATCACCAGGTTGCCTTCGGTCGCGCCTTCCTGCGGATTCCCTTCGTTATCCACCAGTGCAGGCTGTACACCGAAGAACGGGCGGCTGGCAGAACCGGCTTTCAGTTCAGTCGCGCCCGGCAGCGGGGTGATCATGAAGCCACCGGTCTCGGTCTGCCACCAGGTGTCGATCACCGGGCATTTCTCTTTGCCGATTTTCTTCCAGTACCACTCCCACGCTTCCGGGTTAATCGGCTCGCCAACGGAACCGAGAATGTGCAGGGAAGAGCGGTCGGTACCTTCAATCGCCTTATCGCCTTCCGCCATCAGGGCGCGGATCGCCGTTGGCGCGGTGTAGAGAATGTTAACTTTGTGTTTATCGACAACCTGGCACATACGCGCCGGGGTTGGTGAGTTCGGCACGCCTTCAAACATCAGCGTAGTCGCGCCGCAGGCCAGCGGGCCGTAAAGCAGGTAGCTGTGACCGGTGACCCAGCCCACATCCGCGGTACACCAGTAGATGTCGCCCGGATGATAATCAAACGCATATTTGAAGGTGGTGGCCGCATAAACCAGGTAACCCCCGGTGGTGTGCAGCACGCCTTTCGGTTTGCCGGTTGAACCGGAGGTGTAGAGAATAAACAGCGGATCTTCGGCATTCATCTCTTCCGGTTGGTGCTGGTCGTCAGCTTTTTCAATCAGGTCGTTCCACCATAAGTCGCGGCCTTCATGCCAGTCGATATTGCCGCCGGTGCGCTTAAGCACGACCACGTTTTCGATGGTCTTGACGTTCGGGTTTTTCAACGCGTCATCGACGTTTTTCTTCAGTGGGATCCCGCGCCCGGCACGCACGCCTTCGTCAGCGGTGATAACCAGACGTGAGCTGGAATCGATAATACGTCCGGCTACCGCTTCCGGTGAGAAGCCGCCGAAGATAACCGAATGCACCGCGCCAATACGGGCGCAGGCCAGCATCGCGACTGCGGCTTCTGGCACCATCGGCATATAAATAGCGACCACATCGCCTTTCTTAATGCCCAGTGAAAGCAGAACGTTAGCGAAGCGGCAGACGTCGCGATGCAGTTCTTTATAGGTAATATTTTTGCTCTGGCTGGCATCGTCGCCTTCCCAGATGATGGCGGTCTGATCGCCGCGCTCTTGCAGGTGTCTGTCCAGGCAGTTCGCCGCCAGGTTCAGGGTGCCATCTTCATACCATTTAATGGAGATGTTGCCCGGCGCAAACGAGGTGTTTTTGACCTTTGTATAAGGCTTAATCCAGTCGAGAATTTTGCCTTCTTCTCCCCAGAATGCATCAGGGTCGGAGATAGAGAGCTGATATCTCTGCTGGTATTGCTCCGGGTTGATCAGGCAACGATCTGCAATGTTCGCAGGAATGGTGTGTTTATGTATTTGGCTCATGCTTTTTTTCTCCTTGTAAGATGTTAATAATATGTCGCCAAAAAGTTAATTGTAGGGGTATTGCGAGCTTTGTTTACTATTTGGGCGGCAGATCACGCATTATTAGAATTGTTCAAATAATGTGCATTTGATTCTTTGAAGGAGAATAATTGCCATGAGTTATTTATGAAAATTATGAGAAAAAATTATTATTTATAACAAAAACTTATAATAGCTCATTGGTAGAAATTAATGAGAATATGCAGAATTTGAGTGAAAAGCCCTGTTCTTAAAGGGTTGCGCGACATACCGTCCAGATGATACTGATACTGCGCGTTAAAAAACCCCATAAACAAACGCAACACAAATCATCCCTTTCAAGTAGATGCCATTCCTTTTTGGAATGGTAGCTTTCATTGAGGAAGTCTGTTGTTATGAAAAAAACGAGAATCAGCCTCGCCTGGCAGATTTTGATTGCCCTTATTCTGGGCATTCTGCTGGGTAGTTACCTGCATTATCAAAGTGATAGCCGCGAATGGCTTATCGCGAATCTCTTATCACCGGCGGGTGATATCTTTATCCACCTGATTAAAATGATCGTCGTACCGATTGTTATTTCCACATTAATTGTGGGGATAGCGGGCGTGGGCGACGCTAAACAGTTGGGCCGAATTGGCGCAAAAACCATTATCTATTTCGAAGTGATCACTACGGTGGCGATTATCCTCGGGATTACGCTTGCCAATGTGTTCCAGCCGGGGGCGGGCATTGATATGTCGCAACTGGCGACGGTGGATATTTCGAAATACCAAAGCACCACGGCGGATGTACAAAGTCATGCGCACGGCCTGATGGGCACGATTCTTTCGCTGGTGCCGACTAATATCATCGCGTCGATGGCGAAAGGCGACATGCTGCCGATCATCTTCTTCTCGGTGCTGTTTGGTCTTGGCCTTTCCTCGCTGCCTGCGACGCACCGCGAACCGCTGGTTACCGTTTTCCGCTCCATCTCTGAAACCATGTTTAAAGTCACCCACATGGTGATGCGTTATGCGCCGGTCGGTGTCTTTGCGCTGATCTCGGTGACAGTCGCCAACTTTGGTTTTGCTTCTCTGTGGCCTTTGGCGAAACTGGTGATTCTGGTTTATGCCGCGATCCTGTTCTTCGCGCTGGTGGTGCTGGGCGCGGTTGCGCGCATCTGTAAACTGAGCATCTGGACCCTGATTCTTATTCTGAAAGATGAGTTGATTCTGGCGTACTCCACCGCCAGTTCTGAGAGCGTGCTGCCGCGTATTATTGAGAAGATGGAAGCCTACGGTGCGCCGCCGGCGATCACCAGTTTTGTGGTTCCGACCGGCTATTCCTTCAACCTTGATGGTTCAACGCTGTATCAGAGCATCGCGGCTATCTTCATCGCGCAGCTGTATGGCATTGACCTCTCCATCTGGCAGGAAATCATTCTGGTGCTGACCCTGATGGTGACCTCGAAAGGGATTGCTGGCGTACCGGGTGTTTCGTTCGTGGTCCTGCTGGCGACGCTGGGAAGCGTAGGTATTCCGCTGGAAGGCCTTGCGTTTATTGCCGGTGTTGACCGTATCCTCGACATGGCGCGTACCGCGCTGAACGTGGTGGGTAATGCCCTGGCAGTGCTGGTTATTGCCAAATGGGAACACAAATTTGACCGCAAAAAAGCGCTGGCGTATGAACGCGATGTGCTGGGTAAATTTGATAAGAAAGCGAATATGTAACGTTCGGCAATAAAAAAATGGGGATGATTTTCATCCCCATTTTTGTTGGTTTGCCCCTCACCCTAACCCTCTCCCAGAGGGAGAGGGAACCGATGGTGTACGTACTTAAATACAGCGCCGGTTTTTCACCCTCTCCCGTTGGGAGAGGGCCGGGGTGAGGGGGCGTTTCGTTATTAACCCAACGCGCTTTCGCGCAGACGGGCTTTCAGCTTGTCGTATTCCTGAATCACATACTGCTCTGCCGCCTGTTGGTCCGCAATTGGCTCAACATTGACCGCGCAGTACTTGTACTCCGGCGTCTTGGTAATCGGGCTTAAGTTTTCACTCACCAGCTCATTACACGCGCCAATCCACCACTGGTAGGTCATATACACCGCGCCTTTGTTCGGGCGATCGCTCACCTGAGCACGGGTAATGATTTTCCCTTTACGTGAATTGACCCACACCAGCGCTTCATCTTCAATGCCGAGACGTGCCGCATCAGCCGTGTTGATTTGCGCGTAGCCTGGTTCATCCGCCAGTGCTGCCAGCGCCGCACAGTTACCGGTCATTGAACGGCAGGAGTAGTGGCCCACTTCACGGACCGTGGAGAGCACCATCGGGTACTCGTCGGTCAGTTTGTCGATAGGCGCAACCCAGTCGCAGGTGAAGAACTGCGCCAGACCGTTCGGCGTGTCGAACTTCTCTTTGAAGAGATACGACGTCCCCTGGTCGGCGTCAGATTCATCGCGGCACGGCCACATGACATATCCCAGTTCGCCCATTTTTTCATAGGTCGCACCGAGGAAGTCCGGGCAAAGATGACGCAACTCATCCCAGATTTCCTGGGTGTTGTTGTAGTGCATCGGATAGCCCATGCGGGTAGCGATTTCACTGATAATCTGCCAGTCGGTTTTCAGGTCCCATTTCGGCTCAACGGCCTTGAAGAAACGCTGGAAGCCACGGTCAGCCGCGGTGTAAACCCCTTCGTGCTCACCCCAGGAGGTGGACGGCAGAATGACGTCAGCCGCCGAGGCGGTTTTAGTCATAAAGATGTCCTGCACAATCACCAGTTCCAGTTCGTCGAACGCTTTACGTACAGCAGAGAGCTCGGCGTCAGTCTGGAGGGGATCTTCACCCATAATGTAGGCGGCACGCACTTCACCATGCGCAACGCGGTGCGGCAGCTCACTGATACGATAACCGGTGTGTTCCGGCAGGCTGTCAACGCCCCAGGCCTTCGCGAATTTCTCGCGGTTTTCCGGGAACTTGACGTACTGATAGCCCGGATAGGTATCCGGCAGTGCGCCCATGTCGCACGCGCCCTGTACGTTGTTCTGACCACGAACCGGGTTTACGCCGACGCTTGGCTTGCCAAGGTTACCGGTCAGCATCGCCAGGCTGGTCAGAGAACGCACGGTTTCCACACCCTGATAGAACTGAGTCACGCCCATGCCCCACAGGATCGCCGCGCTTTTCGCTGAAGCATACATACGGGCGCACTGGCGAATTTCCTGCGCGCTCACGCCGGTAATGTCCTCGACAGACTCCGGCGTATAGCCTTCAACAATTTTACGGTACTCTTCGAAGCCCTCGGTACGGCCTGCGACGAACGCCTGGTCATACAGATTTTCTTCGATAATGACATGCCCGATAGCATTGAGCAGCGCGATATTCGAGCCGTTTTTCAATGCGATGTGCATATCAGCAATGCGCGCGGTTTCAATTTTGCGCGGATCGCAGACAATAATTTTTGCCCCATTGCGTTTGGCGTTAATCACGTGATTCGCCACAATCGGGTGTGAATCTGCCGGGTTATACCCGAAGATGAACACGAGGTCCGTGTTATCAATTTCTGTGATGGCATTACTCATTGCGCCATTACCGACCGACTGGTGCAGACCTGCAACCGATGGGCCGTGTCAGACACGTGCGCAGCAATCGACGTTATTGGTACCAATAACGGCGCGCGCAAATTTTTGCATCACATAGTTGGTTTCATTCCCGGTACCACGCGAGGAGCCGGTCGTTTGAATGGCGTCTGGGCCATATTTTGCTTTGATCGCGCTCAGGCGGTCAGCAACGTAATTCAGGGCTTCGTCCCAGGAGACGGCTTCCAGCTTGCCGCCGCGCTGGCGACGGATCATTGGGCTTTTCAGGCGCGGAGTCAGGATCTGGGTATCATTAATAAAATCCCAGCCGTAATAACCCTTCAGGCACAGTGTGCCCTGGTTGGTTTTCCCCATCGCCGCTTCAGCCTTAACGACTTTCCCGTTATCGACCACCAGGTTAATTTTGCAACCTGAGGCGCAATACGGGCAAACCGTGACGACTTTTTTCATCGGTCTTGCTCCAGTTTCAATCAGCGCGGACGCGCATAACGACCTTATTATGCAGGTTCTATGCCATGTTTTTATTGTGGGTATCCACGGATATTACGGGGATTTTTTAGACAAAACCCTGACGAAAAACAGTCTGTCGTCAGTTTTGACGTGTCGAAAGGAAGCCGCGTGACGGGGCACGCGGCGAGAGGGTTACTTTTGATTGATGGCCTGATAGCCGCCGCCCAGCGATTTAATGAGCTGAATGTTCTCAATGACCCGATGGGTGTCGAGCATCATTAGCGACATTTGCTCCGCCAGTACCGGAAGCTGGGCTTCGGTTGCCTGCAAGCGACTGCCGAGGCCCTGCTTGTATGCAGCCTGTGCGGCGGCCTGGGTATAACGCGCGGCGTCAACACGTTCAGTTTGCATGACGCGCTGGTCGTTGAGGGTTTGCAGGCGCGAGCCGTTAATCGCCACATCGCGTACCGCGTTGAGCACCGACTGGTTGTAACGCTCAATCAGCATGTTGCTGCTGGCGCGTGTACTCGCCAGATTGGCGTTTAGCCTTCCACCGTCAAACAGCGGTAAGCGCAGGCCAGGGATGAAGTTGATCTGCTTGCTCGGGCTTTTGAACATATCTTCAAGATGAATCGCGTCGAAGCCGAAGAAGGCTTTGATATCAAAACTCGGATAGAAGAGTGCACGTGCGGCATCAACCTGGCTTAACGATGCCTGAACATACCAGCGCATGGCCTGAAGGTCAGGGCGGCGAGCGAGCAGTTCATAAGAGAGCGACGATGGCAGCCCGGTGTCAACCTGCGGTAGCGCCTCCGGTTTGATGTCCGGCATATCCGTTGCGCCGATGATGGCGCGCAGCGATTCCCGCGTCTCTTTGATTTGCCCCTTCACGGCGGCGATCTGTTTTTCCACCGCCAGCAATTGCGAGCGTGCGCCGTGCCACGGCACTTTCGCCTCCAGACCCTGATTGACTTTGCTCTGGTGCGCTTTCACTGCGTAATCAATCACATCGTGAGTCTGCTCAAGTAAATCAAGCATCTGGTAGTTAGCCTGCTGGCTGTAGTAAAGCTGAGCAACACCGGTGGTCAATGACAGTTCGACAGCAGCGGTTTCCGCTAACGCCGCATTCTTCGCGCCAATGGCGGCTTCGACGGCGGAACGATGCGCGCCCCACAAATCGAGATCAAACCCGGCGACCACGCCGACGGTCGCTTCCGTATAGTACGGACCGTCCATGCCTAAACGCGGTGCGTCCATGGCGTAGGGGCTGAGGAAGCCGCTGGCCGAAACACGTTGGCGGTTCAACATTCCCAGCGCCGCCATTTGCAGGCGTGAGCCCGCCTCCAGCAGTTCAGCCTGCGACTGCGCTTTCTCTTCGTGCTGTTTCGCTTCGGCCAGCGTATGTGATCCGGCGAGGGTTTTAGCGATCAGCGCATCCAGTTGCGGATCGTTAAACGACTTCCACCATTGCGCCTGCGGCCAGCCCTGGCTTGCCAGGTGAATGTCGTCAGCGAGTTTGATTTGCTCGGGAGCTATCTGCGGGGTCGGTGTACCGTCTTTGCGGATCAACGCGCAGCCAGAGAGCAGCGTGGTGGTGCAGAGCAGGCTGCAAATCAGCAAGCGGGAAAAATGTCGGGTCATTGTGGCATAGCTCCTTGCGCCCGCGCGGCCTCTACGGACGGCGGGTTGCTCCAGTCGGGTAAAAGAGAGATGTGCTGCGCGATGGGGTTGTTGCGTGCAGCCGGGCTCAATGTGGGCGTGATGCTGCTGTTCTGCGTAAGACCGCTGGCGTAGGCGTCCAGCGCGTCAGCAAACGCAGCAGCGTGTTCTGCATCGGGTTGCTTATCCCATGCGTGGAGCATTTCACGCCCCTGGCGGATAACCGCATCGCTGTGGCTCACCAACTGTTCACGTACATCGGCAGGAAGATGACGTTCCAGCGCGACGCGCTCGCACATCTCTTCGCTGGCATTAAACGCCGCGTGGCAGCCGATGCGCAGTTGCAGATATCCACTCAGGGCCGCACCACCCTGGGTATATGGCAGGCGGATGGCTTTGGCGAGCATCGACAGTGCACCTGCCAGCTTCTGTGGCAATGCGCGGGCTTCGCTTTCAGGCCAGATAAAGGTGTAAATTACCGCCGACACCGCGGTGCCAATCAGAATACCGATGGCGCGGTCGCGGATCTCTACCAGGTCATAGGTTGGGCCAAATACGTTCTCAAGCGTTGCCAGTGCAAAGGTGACCACCATTTGCGTGCCGATATAAGACGAGCGCTCTGAACTGGTGGCTATCCACGAACCGATAAGAAAAATTGGAGCCAGCACGCAAAGGAGCTCCACAATGTTGTCGAGCCACGGCATAACCAGCAGAGTAAACAGCAGTGCCAGCACCGCGCCCAGGAACGCGCCACCAAAGCGCAGGCCCATTTTCTGATAAGAGGACCCGATGCTGGGGTTGGCGACGATCACGCAGGTGAGCATACAGGTATGAATGCCTTCCCAATCGACACCGGAATAAAAGACGTAGCAAATCATACACGCCAGCAGTGTTTTCAGTGCGTAGCGGATGTAGGTTGGGTTAGTCCAGGCATCGGCAGCCATTGAAGGCGCTTTTGCAGCAGGCGCAGGCGGGGTACTCGGGTCCATTTCGCCAAGTTGAATCAGCGCCTGGCAAACGCCGCTAAGACCGCAACGCTGCGCGGCGGTGCGCTGTTCTTCCGTGAGGTGCCAGCTTGTGCGCCAGGGTTCGCCAGCGCGAATCGCGGCGCTCAGTGAGCGCATTGCTGCGGTCAGCTCAGGCATGAGGTTTTGCACTGCCGCGTCGCTTGCCCAGGCGAGGGCATCAAAGCGGTTTAGTGTGGTGCGCAGATAAGTGACGGTTGCCACGCAGCTTTGCCACCATGCGCAGTGGTTTTTCCACTCGGTGTCATCTGCCATGCAGAATACGTTGAGTTTTTGCAGCGCCAGCGCGTCGCGCTCAAGCTGCTTTTCGCTCGCGGGCATAACCGGCTGCGTTAAGTGAAGAATGGCCTCATCAAGCTGACTGGATAGCCCGCTGCGCATCTGGCCAATCGCCCGCGCCGGAAACCACAGCACGCCCATCAGCACCATCAGCAGCGTCGGGTAAAGCCCGACCACGATGCACCACAACGTCAGGCGCAGCACGATTTCCGGGTAATCGAGCATCCCCGGAAAGGTTTGCCCATAAATCGCCACAATCGCCACGGCGAAGAACACCAGCCCCAGCTTGTGGGTACGCATCAGGAACATGCAGCCAATGAGAATCAGGCTGGCAATCACCATGCGTACCAGCGGATAGCCGTAGGACCATTTATAGATCAGGAACAGGCTGCCGATTTCCAGCACCGTGGCGACCACGAAAAGGATCGCCACGAATTTGGTGTAAAAGGCATTGGACTGAATGCCGTAGAACAGTACTGCCAGCGAGATGGCGACAAAGGGGATTTCGAAGGTCATGGAGATGAGCACAACCAGCAGACAACCCGCCCAGAGCTGCATTGTCTGCGGGAAGCGGCCTGGACGCTGCTCGCGGAGCTCTTCGTGGAGGAAGCCCAGCAGTTTGGCCATCGGCAGCGGCAGATAATCAAGCGCCTTCATCATTGCGGCTCAAGGTTAGCAACCGCCGACGCGCCGATGCGGAACATCTCTGCATCCGGATTCTCGACCAGAATTTTCACCGGGAAACGTTGGGCGACGCGGACCCAGTTAATGGAGCGGGAAACGCGTGGCAGTCCACCGAGTACCATGCCGCCATCGTCCGGCATTACGCCGTAGCCAATGGAGTCGACCTTTCCGGCAAAGGTTTTGCCCGAATCGCTCATCAGACGCAGCGTGGCGGGGGTGCCGCTGTGTATATTCTTCAACTCGGTTTCGCGGAAGTTGGCGATAACGTACCAGTGGTTGGTGTCGATCAGGGTAAAGACCGGCTTCATGGCGGATGCGAACTGACCAACCGTGGTTTTTAGCGCCACGACGCGACCGTCAAACGGCGCGCGAACGGTCGCCATTTCCAGATGCAACTCGGTTAAGGCGATGTCAGCCTGTACCACATCACGCTGAGCTTGCAGCGCATCAACGCCGCTTACCGCGCTGGCCGCTTGTTTCGCCTGTTCCAGAATGGCGTTGAGATCGGCTTCTGCGGCGCGCTGTGCGGTGCGTGCACGGTCAACGTCTTCGGCGGAGACAAAACCCTGCGCCAACAGAGGTTCGGTACGATTCAGCGTTTTGGTGGCCTGTGCGGCAGCAGCGCGCGCCTTGGCGACGGTAGCTTCTACAGAGTCGGCACCGTGCTGTTGGGCGTCAACGCTGCGCCGCATCAGCATGATTTGTTTGTCGAGCGCTTCCAGCGACGCTTTGGCTTTCGCGAGGTTTGCTTCATATGTCCGTGGATCGATGCGCATCAGCACATCACCCTGCTTGACCATCTGATTATCGTGTACCGCCATATCGACAATACGACCGCTGACCTCCGGCACGACATCAATGGTGTCGGCATAAACATAGGCGTCGTTAGTGGAGGGCGCGCTATCCAGGCGCCAGATGACATAACCCATAACGACGATAGCCACCAGAACCAGGATAAGGGCAGGAGACTTTTTATTGGTCGGTTTTTTAGGCGTACTTTCCATGTGTGCGTCTCAATAGAAATTAAAAGAAGGCCAGCCATAACAGCATGGAGAAAAGGGCGAATAGCGCGGTATAGACCAGCCCTGGGTAGCCCAGATGCGGCGTGCTGTTCGTGCGAATAAGGGTGCGGCGGACGATAAGTGTCAAAATGACACCGCCAATGATGCAAAAAAGCCAGCCAGGGTAATAAGCGCCAACCACCGGTATCGCCGGTGAAAAGGTGCAGCCCGACAGCAGAAACAGGGGAAGCAGGAAGAGCTTGCCTGAAAAAGAAAAAAACCTGTCCATGTTTTATTTTCCTGAAGAATAAATGTGGCTAATAATATTCCTGTAAATGTTGAATAAAACCGTCGCCCGGTTCGAACTGAAAAGTATAATCAGAGTGGTGGCGGGAAAATTGATTTAACTTGCGGAATTGACTATCCGATTTGTGAATTATAAACGTGCCCCGACCTGTGCAGGGCACGTTTATCACTTTTGCTTAATGATTAATTAGGCGTGACAATATTTGTCCACAGCTCAAATTTATCCATGCAAGAAATGACTTCATTTAATTTATTCGCATTGCCAATAATTTTCACCTTCTTCGCTTTCACCAGATCGGCCATTTTCGCCTGACCGACCAGCACGTCGTGCAGATCGCTGCGGCTCATGTAGAAAGAAGCGTCCACTTTCGGTTGCAGCGTTTTACGATAGTTCAACACGCTGTTTTCCAGCGATACGTTCATATTATCGTTATTGGAGAAATTAAAGTTCAGGCTAATGTTTTTGCCTGCGGCCTTGTCGCTGTCCAGACGTACCGCCAGATAATCCAGCAGCATCTCGACGGTCATGCCCTTGATCGTGTCGGAAGACTCTGTGCTGGCGTGTTCGAATTTCCTCACGCCTTCACGCAGCTCTTTCGCGCCGGTCAGATAGAAACCGCGCCAGGTGGCGGACTCTGCCTGATAGCCGAGCTGTTCGAAGGTATCTGCTTGCAGGTTTTTCGCGACCTGATCGCCCGGATCGGCTGCAATCACCTGTTTCAGCAGTTCGGATGCCCAACGGTAGTCGCCCTGGTTGTAGGCTTCACGTGCGAGGTTGATAGCATGTGCGGAGCCGCCCAGCGCTTTGACATAGCGTTTACCCATATCGACCTGACCATACGGATTCAGGTTGGCCGGGTTACCGTCGTAGTAGCCGAGGTAGAAGTTATACACCGCGCGGGCGTTATGGCTGACGGAGCCATAGTAGCCACGGCTGGCCCAGTTTTTATCCAGCGTTTCCGGCAGATGAATCATATTGCCGATTTCATTCATGGTGTAACCCTGATTCGCTAAATGCAGCGTCTGGTCATGAATGTACTTGATGGTATCGCGATATTTACCGATATAGTCATTGATGTGCTGATTTCCCCACACCGGCCAGGTGTGTGGCATAAACAGCACTTCAGCCTGAGAACCCCACTTATCCAGCGTTTCGTTCAGGTAACTGGTCCACTTCGCGGTATCACGGGTTTTCGCGCCGCGCAGAGTATAGAAGTTATGCAGCGTGTGGGTGCTGTTTTCCGCTGTACACAGGGCTTTCAGCGCCGGAATATAGAGGTGCATTTCTGACGGCGCTTCGCTGCCCGGGGCCATCAGGAATTCGAAATCCAGCCCGTCGATATTCAGTTTTTGACCGGTTTTGGTAATGATACGGGTTGGGGCGATGATTGTCGGGTCGCCGGTGGTGAGCGTAACGCCAAGACCGTTGCCGATATTGCCCTGCGCGTTATGTGGCAGCAGCAGACCGTAGGAGTAAAGCGCGCGGCGGCTCATGATATTGCCTGCCAGCACGTTTTCGCTGATCGCCTCTTCCATAAAGCCTTCCGGGGCAATGATTTGCACTTTCCCCGCTTTCACATCCGCTTCGCTGACAAGACCTTTCACGCCGCCATAGTGATCGGCGTGGCTGTGGGTATAAATCACGGCCACAATCGGTTTTTGTGGGCGATGCTTGAAGTAGAGGTCAAGGCTGGCTTTCGCTGCGTTCGGCGTTACCAGTGGGTCGATGACGATGATGCCCGTATCGCCTTCAATGAAGGTGATGTTGGAGATATCCTGACTGCGTACCTGATACATACGATCGGTGACTTTGAACAGCCCGGAGATACCGTTGACCTGCGACTGACGCCACAGGCTGGGGTTGATGGTATCTGGCGCTGGCGCATTGATATCAAATTGGTAATCCAGTGCGCGGTAATAGACTTTGCCATCTGGCGTCGTTAATTTTCCTTCATTTAATAGCGGAGCAATAAATCCGCGCTGCGCGTCTTCAAAATCCTGGCGATCGTTAAAGGGAAGGGATTTTATATAGTTCTGATTAATTTGCTGGGTGTATTTTGACGCAGCTTTTGCCTCTTCTTTGGCGTAGGCTATATTGACCATCATGCTACTGGCAGCGGTTAATGCAAGAACAATTCTGCTCAGGCGGAAAAACCGTGAGTTATTCATATAAATCTCCATTTTTCATTTGTCCCGTAAATATATGATCTATGCAAAATATGTCGTTTAAATCAGCGGGTATCATAATTTGAAAGTGAAGAGTTTAATAATAAGAAGTGTGAGCAGAATAAACCATTTTATTAGGCATTTGTGCTGAAGAGGGAAAAATAGACAGTTTTATTTTTTATGTAAATGATATGATTTATTTCATTCTTTTATTATATATACGGTGATATCGTTGGCACAGCGGGACAGTACGCTACTGTGCCAACGGTTTACTCATGGGCAATGAGCGCTGGACTACGGCAGATTTCGAAAAAAATGGCGATGTGCCAGTATCGCTGCGCCCTGTGCGCCGTTGAAGTCAGAGGATGAGGCTGCGATAAAACGCACAGCACCATGTGGCAATGGGCGGCGCAGATACTTTTGAGTCATCGCAATCAGCGTTTCATATGGGAATGCGGGCATATCCATCACACCACCGCCCAGAATCACAGCATCGGGATCGAATAGATTAATGCTGGTAGCAATGGCTCTGGCAGCGCTTTCCAGCAAACTCTGGACGAAAGGAACGTTTCCCGCATGGACGAACAGATCACTCAGAGCATAATTTCGGGGCTGCTGCTCGTACCAGCGTCTGAGTGCCAGCCCTGAGCATATCGTTTCCAGACATCCAGGGTTACCGCAGGCGCAATGGCGGGTCATATCCCCCAGAGGGATATGACCCAACTCACCCGCCACCCCGTGTGCACCTGTCCACGGCGCGCCGTTCATCCACACTGCGAACCCCATCCCCGTACCGAGATAGGCCGCCAGAACCAGTTGCTGCGTGAGGTGGTTTTCTTCTACATCCCACGAGAGTTGCAGGTTAACGTCGCGGGAAAACTCAACCGGACAATTCAGCGTATTTTCGAGCTTATCGGCGAGATCATCTAAATCAGCCGCTGTTAACGGCAGGTTAGGCGTAGAAATAATAGTGCGTTTATCTTTACTGACCAGCGCCGGAAATCCCATCACCAGGCCATGACAGCGAGCGTTAAAGCGCCTGAGTTGCTCGTTAATCATTTCGCCGATACCCGACACCAGGCCGGGAGCTATGGCTTCTGCGGTTCGCTTTTTTTCGCAGTGTAGTGTTTCGCCTTCCACTGTCCGCAGACAAAAGCGGATATGTGTTGCCCCCATATCCACGCCAGCTACAACGCTATGCTGTTTTTGCATGAGGCTGTACCTCGCTTTTTGCAGCCAAAATCTGCGCAGCCATGATTCTCCATGCTTCGCCGATAGTTTCCGCATGATTAAACAGACCGGAAGTACCGACGATAAAGACATCCGCCCCTGCAGCCATCAGTTTTTCGTAAGTTGCCTGGTTACAGGATCCGTCCACCTCAATTTCGTACTCCAGACCCTCTCGTTCACGCCATGCCTTCAGTTCAGCAATTTTATTAAGCATTTCAGGAATGAACGGTTGTCCGGCAAACCCGGGATCGACGGTCATGACGGTAATTTTATCTGCCTTGTGGATATAGTATTTCATGGCCTCTACTGGCGTTTCTGGATTAAGAATCAGCCCCACTTTCATGCCATGATGGCGGACTTCATCAATCAGGCGAAATGCCTGACCGTTGATAGTTTCCGGATGTAGAGTGATAAAATCCGCCCCTGCATGCGCCAGTTGAGTAATATAATCCTGCGGTCGCGTCACCATCAGATGGCAGTCGAGTGGTTTACTCGCCAGTTTTTTTACCTGGCTTACGAAGAATGGCGACAGCGTCAGATTCGGCACAAAGTGGCCGTCCATAATATCAATATGGAAGTAATCGGCATGGCTGTCGATAAATTCGATCTGTTCTTTAAACTTCAGCAGATCCATACACATTAACGAAGGGGAGATTTTCATTTTCAATTCCTTACTTACTGATAAGACGGTCAAGAGCGACAGCCGCAATAATTAATCCACCCATCACCACCAGTTGGTAATAGGTTTGTACCTGCAAAATATTCAGACCGTTGTTGATGGTGCCGATGATCAGCCCGCCAATCACCACAGAGAAAATGCGCCCCTTGCCGCCGAAGAAACTGGTGCCGCCAATGATGGCGCTGGCAATGGCATAGGTTTCAAAACCCATACCGGCAAGCGGTTCTGCGGCACCGAGTCGTGCAGTTGAGACGACACCTGCCAGACCTGCACAAACACCGGAGATGATAAACACCACCAGGATGTGGAATTTCACGTCAATCCCGGAATAGAACGCCGAGTTTTTGTTGCCGCCCAGTGCGTAGATGTTGCGCCCGAGCCGCATACGCGTTGTCAGAAACCAGAGGATGACCGCGACAATTAACGAGAAAATAACGGGAACCGGTATCCCAATTACGCTGGCGGCAAAGAAGTTCACGAAGTCAAACGAGAAGCCGTAAACTGAGTTGGCATCGGAGATCACAAGCGTAATCCCTCGAAAAATTGCGTTAGTGCCAAGGGTGATAATGAACGGATGTAGCCCTGTCCAGTTGACCAGACAGCCGTTAATCGCCCCCAGCGCGCCGCCAACCAGTACACCACCAATCAACGCCGCGAGGAACGGATCAACACCCGCTAACATGAGTTTGGCGGTCACCATACCGGAAAGCGCCAGGATCGCGCCAACCGAGAGGTCGATGCCGGCGACCAGGATAGCGAAGAACTCTCCCATCCCTATTAGTACCGTCACGGAACTTTGAACAAAAATCTGGGTAATGTTATTGGTGGTCAGAAAATATTCTGACGACAGTGAACCGAAGATGGCGACGATGATCGCGAGGATAAAAAATGTACCGTATTTATCCCAGAACAGCGCAAAGTTGAACGGTTTCTTTTCGCTCGCTTCGCTTTTTACTCTTGTGGTAATGCCCATGCCATAATCTCCTCTTCGCTCATGTCATCGCGATTAGTCAGGATTTTCGTCAGTCGTCCTTCGCAGAACACGGCGATGCGGTCGCAGACGGTGATAATTTCAGGTAATTCAGATGACACCATCAGGATGACTTTTCCGTCCTCCGCCAGTTGGCGCATCACTTTGTAAATTTCGGCTTTCGCGCCAACGTCAATGCCGCGGGTAGGTTCATCGAAAATAATCACTTCCGGGCGACAGCACAGCCATTTGGAGATCAGCACTTTCTGCTGGTTACCTCCGGAGAGTTCAGTAATGTTCTGGTTTACCGAATGGCATTTCAGTGCCAGCAGTTCGCGCTGGGCTTCAGCGGTATGTTGCTCGTCTACTTCATGAAATAAGCCCATCGCGCCTTTATAGCCGCCGTCTTTAAGGCTGCGGCTGATAGCCATGTTCTGAGCGATAGAAAAGTTGGGGAAAAAGCCGTTATCCCGTCGGCTTTCAGTGATGTAAGCCATCCCTTTTTTCACGGCATCCAGTGGTGAACGTGGAGAGATATCTTTACCGTTAAGACGAATTTCGCCACCTGCCCGTTTATCAACGCCAAACAGGCAATTCATCAGTTCAGTACGTCCGGAACCGACCAGCCCGGCGAAGCCTAATATTTCTCCCCGGCTGACGCTAAATGAAATATCCCGGACCCTTTTTTTGTCACGGCTGGTAACGTTGCGCACCTCGAAAACCGTATTGCCTGCAAGGTCGCTGACGTTTTCCTTCATCGCGTTAAAACGGTTTTGCAGTTCGCGGCCTACCATCAGACGGACGATATCGTCATTTGACACATCGCTCACCATGCCGCTGCAAACGCTGCTCCCGTCTTTCATCACCGTATAGCGGTCGCAAATGCGGCGAATTTCCGCCAGCTTATGCGAGATATAGACGATGGCCGTACCCTCTTTACGCAACTGATTCATGATCAGAAACAGATAGTCCACCTCTTTATTGGTGAGTGAGGAGGTGGGTTCATCCATGATGATGACTTTGGCGTCGAGCATCAGCGTCTTGGCGATTTCTAACATCTGTTTGTGGCTGATAGATAAGTTCGCCACTTTCTCATCTAAATCAACTTTCAGACCTACTCGCAATAACATCATGGCGGCGCGTATGCGCATTTCTCGCCAGTCAATAATATTGACGCCGCATATTTTTTTCGTCAGATGGCGACCGATATATAAGTTTTCCAGTACGGTTAATTCATCAATCACACTGAGTTCTTGATAAATGATCCCTATGCCGAGTTGTGCTGCTAATTTATGATCCAGTTTGTTATAGTTAATGTTATTAATGGTAATTGTGCCTTTGGTCGGCTCATGTATTCCCGATAACACTTTCATTAGCGTGGATTTACCCGCGCCATTCTCGCCTAATAACGCATGTATTTCATAAGGGTAAACCGTTAAATCAACCGATTTTAATGCGTGAACCGGACCAAAGGACTTGCCGATCCCCGCCATCGATATATATGGCGTGACCATAAATAACCTCTCTGCACTAAATATCGTGTTATTGCCTGATGGCGCTGCGCTTATCAGGCCTATGTTCAGGTTATTTTGTAGGCCGGATAAGATGCTTTAGCATCGCCATCCGGCATATTTCCAGACTTATTTGGTGACCAAAATTGAATCGACCAGTTTAAATTCCGGTGCTTTATCCAGCGGGATAACCTTGCCGGATTTCTCGGCATCAACCATCAACTTCAGACCCGTTGCGCCGATATCCGCCGGGTTCTGGGCAACCGTCGCGGTCATTTGTCCGGCTTCCACCATTTTTCGGGCTTCCGGAATTCCATCTGTACCGACGACCAACACTTTGCCCGTTTTTCCGGCGTTTGCGACTGCCTGAGCAACGCCCATTGCCATCGTGTCATTTGCGCAATAGATCGCTTTAATGTTCGGATTACGTTGCAACACGTTGGTGGCGACATCCAGTGCTTTAATGCGGTCCCATTCGGCAGGCTGACTGGCGACTAGTTTGATCTTGCTTGCTTTTTTGAAGGCTTCAGTGGCGCCATTACGACGCGCTTCACCCGAGGCGTTACCGGCCTTTCCCTCAATGATTGCGACTTCACCACCTTCAGCACCCAATTTGTCAATAATGAACGACGCGCCTTTCGCCCCGACAGCAACGTTATCGGTGGTCACAAAACCTTCCACATTGCCGCCTGCTTTTTTTAGATTATCCATGTCGATTTTTTCATCGAGATTGACCAGATAAATGCCTTTTTTCCATGCGCGAGCGACAGGCATGACAAGGTTCACCGAGGATAAAGGCGCAAAGGCGATGCCTTTGTAATTTTTATTACTGAGATCTTCGAATAACTGCAATTGGGATTGAAAATCGCCTTCTGAGGGAGAAGCAAAAATATCGACGCTGACGCCCAGCGTTTTTGCTTCATCCTCGATCCCTTTTTTCATATCCACCCAAAATGGATTAGAGAGAGTTTTCAAAACGACAGCATATTCGGCGGCAGCAAAAGCGCTGGTTGACAACATTAAGCCCACGAGTGTGCCACTGAAACATTTCAGATACTTATTCATAATAATGTTCTCACGGTAAGGGGGAGAGGTAATTCCTCAATAGCGGAATTACCTTCTTATTATTTCAGCGCGCCTGGTGAAAAGAAATCAACAATTGCGCCAGTTTTTTGCATGTTAATATTGGCTTGTTCAATGTTGAGCTGGGCAACAGAGACAAAAAAAGCGTCCAGCAAAGTTAGTTGTAATATTCTTGCCGAGGCATTACGACCTAATAACGGCGTTTCCGGGGCTGGTGAGCAAATAATATAATCGGCCAGTTTCGCTATCGGTGAATGATAGCTATGCGTTATACAAATAATCTTTGCCCCGTTCTTTTTGGCTAGTTCTACAGCAGCTTTTACATCACTGGTTCGCCCGGAATGGGTCACTACCAGCACCACATCTCCTTCCTGCAACAACGAAGCGGACATCATCATGATGTGAGCGTCAGGGTAGGCCTGGCAGCGTACTCCGATGCGCAAAAATTTGTGCTGTACGTCAGCACAGATTGCATTAGACCCGCCAGCACCGTACAAATCCCGCTGTCTGGCCTGATAGAAGAAGCGAGCGGCACGGTGGATTTCATCAACATTGACGATCGACTGACCTTCCATAATAGTGCGTAAGGTGATGTTAAATACCTTATTCACCACATCCTGCGGCGCTTCATCAAAAGCCAACTCGGAAGGTAACACTTGTTCTGACAGAGAAAAATAATCTTCTAACGCACTGCGCAAGTTGCGAAAGCCGCTGAACCCCAACAGCTTAGATACCTTAACTATCATCGCTTCAGATACCGCCAGAGCTTCTGCGACATCTTTAATTGCGGGTGCACAACTCAGGTTACCGGGTTTGAGTAACCACTCCACGATGCGGCTTTCGTTTTCTGTCATTCCTTCCTGCTTCATTCGCAGGTAAGGCGCTAACCCGATACCGTTTGGAAGCGCTGAAGCAAACTCTGACTGGCTCATTACGTTCTCTTGTCCTTGAAATGAAGACGCCACTATATCACCACAGCAAGAACAGAAAAGATGCTGTCGACTTCACAAAAAAATAAAATTTATAAAGTTTGATTTATTGTGAAAAGAAGTGCCTGACTCAGAACGTCACCTATTTTAACCTTATTAAAAACAGTGTGTTATTGGTTTGGCTTGTTTCCAGGTGATGAATGTTGTTGGTTGGAGTCTATCTTTTGCATTATTGCGCTGGCGGATGTAACTCTGTAAAACAGGTCTGGAAGGCGGATTTTATCGATTATGGGTGTTTTAAATTCATTTACATCACAAATGATTTTTATTTGTGAAGTGTTGCGAGTGTGGAGAAAATGGATGAAAAAGATTGCATTTGGCTGTGATCATGTTGGTTTCATTTTAAAACATGAAGTTGTGGCACATTTAGTTGAGCATGGTATTGAAGTTATTGATAAAGGCACATGGTCGTCAGAGCGTACTGATTATCCGCATTACGCCAGTCAAGTCGCACTGGCCGTTGCTGGCGGAGAAGTTGATGGCGGGATTTTGATTTGTGGTACTGGTGTCGGTATCTCGATAGCGGCGAACAAGTTTGCCGGGATTCGCGCGGTCGTCTGTAGCGAACCTTATTCCGCACAACTTTCGCGACAGCATAACGACACCAACGTACTGGCCTTTGGTTCACGAGTGGTTGGCCTCGAACTGGCAAAAATGATTGTGGATGCGTGGCTGGGCGCGCAATACGAAGGCGGTCGTCACCAACAACGTGTAGAGGCAATTGCGGCAATAGAGCAGCGAAGCAATTGAGATTCATCCACTACTTGCATGGATGAGTAATGACTAATGTGGATGAAGTTTCTTTCTGAGAATGGCTAATGAAACGCTATCCGCTATTTCTGTTATTTATCCAGCTCACGCTGGCTATCGTTCCTGCACATGCTGATGTGATTGATGATGCAATAGGCAACATCCAGCAAGCGATTAACGATGCTTACAATCCATCCAGTGACCGCGCCAGCGATGACGACGATCGCGACTACGACGACGGGCGCTATCGCGGTGATAACAGCCGCCAGCAATATGACGATCGCCGTCGCCAACTGGAAGATCGACGCAGGCAACTTGATGACCGCCAGCGCCAGCTTGACCAGGAACGTCGGCAGCTAGAGGATGAGCGGCAGAGGCTGGAGGATGAGTATGAGCGATGAGGTTGGGTTAGGTGCTGGCATGAACCCCTCACCCTAACCCTCTCCCACAGGGAGAGGGAACCGACCGTGCCAGAGATTAAGTATATGCAGTTTTCTCCCTCTCCCTGTGGGAGAGGGCCGGGGTGAGGGCATCAGCGCGCACATGACCAACCCTATTACGCCACCCCAATCACCATCCCATCAAACCCCGCCTCAACCCCCGATGGCAGCGCATTTTCCATCAGCCACGCATCAAAACGGTGGCTGATGTGCGTCAGAATCACGCGCGGTGAACGGATAATCTCATTCAGCGCCAGCACGGTGTTTAAATCGCAGTGATTACGCGGCACATCCTCGCGCGGCGGATGGCTGCAATCAATCACCATCACCTGCGGATGATTATTGAGTAAAAATTTCACCGTGTTTTCCGGCAGGCCCGCGGTGTCAGACAGCCACGCCACCCGATTGTGCGCCGTTTCCAGTAAATAGCCGAATGTGAGTTTCGAATGGTTGAGCGGCAGCGGCGTGACCTGCAACCCCTGCAAATCAAACACCACAAACGGCTCCACCGTGTGGCTGAAATCAAGCAGTCCCGGATGTTTAAACAGATCGTCGCAGCCCTGTTCATCCGGTGGACCGTAGACCGGGATTGTGTCGCCCACGCCCCAGCGCAGCGGGAACAGCCCCTGCACGTGATCCATATGGTAGTGCGTCAGTAAAAACTGCCGGAAGGATCCGGGCGACCAGCGATCGGCGAGATCGTGCAGCCCGGCGTCGATCAGGGTGATCGAGTCGTTAAAATTTACTACGCCGCTGCATGGCTGGCGGCGATACTGCGGCGAGCGCCGTGCTCTGACGCAGGCCGCGCACTCGCAGCCCCATGCCGGAACGCCCTGTGCGCCGCCGGTGCCGGTGAGCGTGAGGGTCAGGCTCATATTACAGCGCCTTAGTGAAGCGGAAATGGCTCTGCTCGTAGCCTTCGCGCAGATAGAAACGGTGTGCGTCGCGGCGCTTCACGTTGGTGGAAAGCTCAGTCATTTCGGCCCCGGCCTGGCGGGCTTCTTCTTCTGCCCATGCCAGCAACTTGCTGCCAACGTTTAAACCGCGCGCCTGCGGCATCACCACCAGTTCCTGAATTTCGCCGATCCAGTTGATATGATGCAGATGAAACTGTAAATGCAAGCCGATCATGCCGACAACTTCGCCATCCAGCAGCGCCAGATGGTAGCGCATGTTCGGGTCGCGCAGATTGGCGTTAAATCCCACGCGAAACGCGTGGTGGTCAAACTCCGCCTGTTTTAGCTCGCAAATCAGCGCGTAAACCGCGTCGGTGTCGTACTGCGTGGCCGGGCGAAGCTCACAAGCAGGCATGGTGTTTCTCCTTCTGATGAATCAGCGTCAGCAGCGTGTCGACCGACTGGCGCAGGCTGCCGTCATTATTGAGCGTATGGCAATCCTGAGGAGTATAGCGGGCGGCGCGCGCGAGTCGGGCGTTAATTTCTGTCGCGTTTTCACGGCCACGGTTTTCCAGGCGCTGGCGCAGGATCTCTGGCGAAACCTGTAAACAGATGGGCAGCAGCGCCGATTGATAGCGCGCCAGCGCCTGCGGCAGATGGGCGCGTGAACCGTTGACCACCACGTCGAATCCGGCGTGCAGCCAGAGGTCAATCTCCAGCCCGACACCATAATAGTAGCTATTAGCATGCCAGCTTAATGCGAAGAGTTGCTGCCCCGCGCGGGCAAAAAACTCCTGCTCACTCAGGGCGATATGATTTTCGCTTCCGGCGCTGGCATCGCGCGTGATGTAGCGATGCGCCACCAGTAACTGAGTTTGTTCCCGCAGGCGGAGCTCCGCCAGCAGGCTATCTTTCCCGGAGCCGGACGGCCCCATCAACCAAATCAGTTTTCCCATCATCAAAACACCCTTTTTCCCTGACGCCAGACGTGGTCGATATGAATGTGATTGCCCTTGCGGTGCGCCAGCACCAGGTCGGCGCGTTTGCCCTCGCCAATCACCCCGCGATCCTGAAGATTCAGCGCCTGGGCCGGATTTTTGGTCACCAGCTTCACCGCCTGCGGCAACGTAAAGCGGTTGCTCTCGCCATCGGCGACGCGAAATGCCGCATCGAGCAGGCTGGCGGGGTAGTAGTCGGAAGAGAGGATATCCAGCAGACCAAGCTGTGCCAGTTCACTGGCCGCCACGTTGCCGGAGTGCGAACCGCCGCGCACAATATTCGGCGCGCCCATCAATACATTCATGCCATGCTTGCGCGAAGCTTCCGCCGCTTCGAACGTGGTGGGAAATTCGGCGATTACGCTGCCAAGCTGGTGGGATTCGGCAACGTGCGCGTGCGTAGCATCATCGTGGCTGGCGAGGGCAATTTGTCGCGCGCGGCATATTGCGGCGATGGTTTCGCGATTCGGCTGCGACCAGCGTGCGGCAAGCGCCAGTTGTTCCTCTTCGTACTGCTGCATCTGCGCATCGGTGAGCGAGTATTTGCCCTGGTAATATTCGCGATACTTCTCGCGATTGGCGAACTGGCGCTGGCCCGGGGAGTGGTCCATCAGCGACACCAGCGTGACCGGCTCGCGCTGCACCAGTTTTTCAAACAGCGGCAGCGTGGTGTGATGTGGCAGTTCACAGCGCAGGTGCAGACGGTGCTCGGCGCGGTTGACGCCGCGTTTCTGCGTCTCTTCGACGGCGTTGATCATCTTCTCCAGATTCTCCAGCCGATCGCCGCCGTCGCGCACGTCGCCAATCGCCACGGCATCCAGCACGGTGGTGATGCCGCTCGCCACCATCAGCGCGTCGTGGCTGCTCATCGCCGAGTGGGCAGGCCAGTCCACTTTCGGGCGCGGAGTGAAGAATTTATCGAGGTTGTCGGTATGCAGCTCAATCAGCCCCGGCAGCAGCCAGCCGCCTTCGCCGTCCATCGCCTCTGGCAGGCGGCTCTGGCTTTCGGCAAAGGCGCGAATTTCGCCGTCCTGCACCTCCAGCGAACCGTGTACCACTTCGTTTTCCAGCACCAGTTTGACGTTATTGATAATCATGCAGAGGCTCCCATTGGGTGGAGGCGGTCGGCGACGTCATTGCGTACGGCTTCGTCGTGGAAGATGCCGACGATGGCTGCGCCGCGGGTTTTAGCTTCGCGGATCAGTTCCACCACCGCGGCGCTGTTTTTGGCGTCCAGCGAGGCGGTGGGTTCATCCAGCAGCAGAATCGGATAGTCGACGATAAAGCCACGAGCGATGTTGACGCGCGGCTGTTCGCCGCCGGAGAAGGTCGATGGTGCCAGGTGCCACAGGCGTTCAGGCACGTTCAGGCGCGTCAGTAATCGGGCGGCTTTAGCGGCGCAGGCTTCACGCGGAACGCCGGTATCGAGCAGCGGCTGCATCACCACTTCCAGTGCCGAAATACGCGGGATGACCCGCAGAAACTGGCTCACCCAGCCGACGGTGGTTTTGCGGATTTCCACCACTTTGCGCGCTGGCGCGGTGACCAGGTCTACCCACTCGTCACCATGTTTGATCTGGATTTGCCCTTCGTCGGGCAGATAGTTGGCGTACAGCGAGCGTAGCAGAGTTGATTTGCCGCTGCCGGAGTGACCGTGGAGCACCACGCATTCGCCCGCGTTGACGGTGAGCGAGGCGCGTTGTAAGACGGGCAGGCGCACGCCGTTTTGCTGGTGCAGGATGAAGGTTTTACTGACGTTTTGTACGTTAATCATTTTTCGCCTCGTGGTTCGCATGTTTGGGAGCGGTGCGCACATTGCCCCTCACCCTAACCCTCTCCCCAAAGGGGCGAGGGGACCGATTGTGCACGGTGTTGAATATTGCGCCGGTTTTCTCCCTCTCCCTCCGGGAGAGGGCCGGGGTGAGGGGATCAGCGCGCACGGTGTTGCATTCAATTCTGCAAAACCGATGACACCAGCAATTGGGTATACGGGTGATGCGGGTCGTCGAGCACGCGGTCGGTTAACCCACTCTCCACCACTTGCCCCTGTTTCATCACCAGCAAACGGTCCGCCAGCAGGCGGGCGACGCCCAGATCGTGGGTGACAATCACCACCGCCAGGTTCAGTTCCACCACCAGGCCGCGCAGCAGGTCGAGCAGGCGTGCCTGCACTGACACATCCAGCCCGCCGGTTGGCTCGTCCATAAACACCAGCTTCGGATGCGTCACCAGGTTGCGGGCAATCTGCAAACGCTGCTGCATGCCGCCGGAAAAAGTGGTCGGCAGATCGTCGATACGGTTGGCGGGAATCTCCACCTCTTCCAGCCACTTCTGCGCGGTGGCGCGAATATCGCCGTAATGACGCGCCCCGGTCGCCATCAGCCGTTCGCCGATATTGCCGCCTGCCGACACCTGGCGGCGCAGGCCGTCGAGCGGATGCTGATGCACCACGCCCCATTCGGTGCGCAGCAGGCGACGGCGGTCGGCCTCGCTCATGCCATAGAGGGAACGGTTTTCATAGTGAATCTCCCCCTGTTGCGGCGTCAGACGGGCGGAGATTGATTTCAGCAGCGTGGTCTTCCCGGAACCGGATTCCCCGACAATGCCCAGCACTTCCCCCGGCCATAAATCAAAAGAGACATCGCTGAAGCCTTTGCCCGGCGCGTAAAGGTGGGTCAGGTTATTGACCGAAAGTAACGGTTGATTCATTGGCTTTTTGCCTCGCTCTGTTGGCGGCAATAATCGGTATCGGAGCAGACAAACATGCGGTTTCCGGCGTCATCCAGCACCACTTCATCGAGATAGCTGTGGGTTGATCCGCAAATCGCGCAGGGCTCATCCCACTGCTGGACGGTGAACGGGTGATCGTCGAAATCGAGGCTTTCCACGCGGGTAAACGGCGGCACCGCATAAATACGCTTCTCGCGCCCCGCGCCAAACAGTTGCAGGGCGGGCATCATGTCCATTTTCGGGTTATCAAATTTCGGGATCGGCGATGGGTCCATGACGTAGCGTCCGTTCACCTTCACCGGATAGGCGTAGGTGGTGGCGATATGACCGAAGCGGGCGATATCTTCATATAGTTTCACCTGCATCACGCCGTACTCCTCCAGCGCGTGCATGGTGCGGGTCTCCGTTTCGCGCGGCTCGATAAAGCGCAGCGGTTCCGGGATCGGCACCTGGAAGATAATGATCTGATCTTCGGTCAGCGGCGTTTCGGGGATGCGGTGGCGCGTCTGGATAAGCGTCGCATCGTCCGTGCGTTCAGTGGTATTTACCCCGGTCACGCGCTTAAAGAAGTTGCGAATCGACACCGCGTTGGTGGTGTCATCCGCGCCTTGGTCAATCACCTTCAACACGTCGCTTTCGCCAATCACGCTGGCGGTAAGCTGTATGCCGCCGGTTCCCCAGCCGTATGGCATCGGCATCTCGCGCCCGCCAAACGGCACCTGATAGCCGGGGATTGCCACCGCTTTTAAGATGGCGCGGCGGATCATACGTTTGGTCTGCTCGTCGAGGTAGGCAAAGTTGTAGCCGCTCAGATTAGCCATGGTTCTGCTCCTGTTGCAGACGTTTGAGTAGCTCCAGTTCGGCCTGGAAATCGACGTAGTGCGGGAGTTTGAGGTGCGAGACAAAGCCTGCGGCTTCGACGTTGTCGGCATGCGCCAGCACGAACTCTTCATCCTGTGCGGGGCCTGTCGCGTGCTCGCCGTATTCCGGGGCCTGCAACGCACGGTCAACCAGCGCCATCGCCATCGCTTTGCGCTCGCTCATGCCAAACACCAGCCCGTAGCCGCGCGTGAAGTGCGGCGGCTCATCCGGCGGGTCGATAAAACCGTTAACCATTTCACACTCGGTCATCAGCAATTCGCCGACGTTCACCGCAAATCCCAGCTCTTCCGGCACAATCGACACGTCGATATAGCCGCTGCGGATTTCGCCTGCGAACGGGTGATTGCGTCCGTAACCACGCTGGGTGGAGTAGGCCAGCGCCAGCAAATAGCCTTCGTCTCCGCGCATGAGCTGTTGCAGGCGGGAGGAGCGTGAGCAGGGGTAAACCGGCGGCGTGCGGGTGATGTCATCCGGCTGTGTGCCGCTATCCTCTTCAAACTTCGCCAGCCCCTGACGCGCCAGCAGGCTGAAAACGTGCGGTGATGGGGCTTGCTCGCTGTCGGCGGTGGTCAGCGTCGGCGCTTCGCCATTCGCCAGCAGGGTGAAATCGAGCAGGCGATGGGTGTAGTCGTAGGTCGGGCCAAGCAGCTGGCCGCCAGGAATGTCTTTATAAACGGCGGAGATACGGCGTTCGAGACGCATCCCGGTGGTGTCGAGCGGCTCGCTCACCGCCAGTTTCGCCAGCGTGGTGCGGTAGGCGCGCAGCAGGAAAATTGCTTCAACGTTATCGCCACTGGCCTGTTTCAGCGCCAGTGCGGCCAGTTCGCGGTCGGCAATGCCGCCTTCGGTCATCACGCGATCCACCGCGAGATTAAGCTGCTGTTCAATCTGGGCGACGCTCAGTTCAGGCAAATCGGTATCGCCCCGGCGTCGGCTCTCTTGCAGGGCGTGGGCGGCGTCGATCGCCTTCTCGCCCCCTTTCACGGCAACGTACATCAGCACACCTCCACAAGAGTGGTTCGCGGAATAGCCAGCAGGCGCTCGCCGCAGGTCAGGATCAGGTCGATGCCGAGCGGGAACGGGTGCGGGCGCTCGGTGAGTTCGTGCAGAATGCACTCCGGCAGTTGCGGGGCGATCATCCGTTCTTCGGCAATACCCGCGCCGGTGAGGCGCAGCATGCGTCCGCCGCTCAGGCTGGTGACCTGTAAAATCAACGTCGCACCGGCTTCCGGCGCAACGGCGGTGCCGGTGGAAAGGGCGTTGAGCTGCTCGCTGGTAATCGCCTCATCCGTCACTGCGAAGGTCGCCTGTTCCGGCTGATTGACCAGCGGGGCGTTGGTATGAAAACGCAGGCTCTGGCTGACGATATCGTTACTTAATGGCGCGGAAAGCCACACCGGCGTGTCGTTATCGGCCAGCGTGAGCAGCACGCTGGTGGTGGCGATATTCAGCGGCTGCCAGCCGCGTTTGAGCTGATGCAGGGCGACAATCACGCCCGGCTCGCTCATGGCCTTTAACAGGCGACGAAAACTGTGCTGGGCATCCTGCACGGGAAGCATAAAAGCGGTTTCCAGGGTCATGCGTTGTCTCCGCGAACCATCGTAAAGAAGTCGACCCGACTGGCGTTCACTTCGGCCTGGCGTGCGGCAATGCGTGCCATACGGTCAGCGTCCAGCGGGGCAATAAGGGTTTCTGATAAGTTTTGAAAGTGGCGAGATTGCTGCATCAGCGCGTCAATCAGCGCGCAGCGTTCGGCGTGCTGTTTGTCGCGCCCCAGCACCCAGCTGTAGCCGAGCGTGCCGTCAGTAAGGCGTACGGCGGCGCGGGTGAGCGTGGCATCGCCGGCAAAAAAGCGTTCGCCGGTGCCACCCATTCGCGCCTGAATCTGTACCAGGCCGGTTTCAGCGGCGCGGATCACCTCATAGTCGGCGGTGATGTTCAGCGCCTTCAGGCGGGCTGCCAGTTCAGCCGGTTGGCTGTGCGCCAGCACGGACATCCAGTGCTGGCGGGTCGCGGTATCTGCGTGCATTCAGTGCTCCATGGTGAATTCAATCATGTCGGCGCGCGTCAGGCTGACGGAGTACTCCGCCGGGCTGCTTTCACCGTCACGGTGGTTAAGGGTGCGCACGCACAGCAGCGGCGACATATTCGGAATTTCAAGACGCTGGCACTCTTTGGCCTGGGCGCGGCGGGCGCTGATCCGCGTCTGGCTGCGGCGCAGCGCAATCCCCGTTTGCTCACGCAGAAAATCGTGCAGCGAGCCGCTGTCGAAACGTTGCAGCGTCGGCCAGAGGGTGAGGTCCGCAAAGTAGTGGTCGATTAAACAGAGCGCGACGCCGTTGACCCGGCGCAGGGTGCGCAGGTGGATAACGTTCTCGCCCTCGGTTATCCCCAGCGCGTCAGCGACGTGGGCGGAGGCCGGGCGAAGCACCGACAGCAGTTTTTCGCTGGTGGGATGGCTACCCTGATCCAGCAGGTTCTGGCTAAAACGCGCCTGGGCGTTGAGCGGGTAATCGAACGGGCGCATCAGCACCAGCACGCCGACGCCCTGACGGCGCTGTACCCAGCCTTTTTCCACCAGTTGGTCGATGGCGCGGCGCAGGGTGTGGCGATTCACCTCAAAGCGCGCCGCCAGTTGCTGCTCGGCGGGAAGATAGTCGCCGCAGCGGTAGTGTTGACGAAGCTCCTGCTCAAGTTTTGCGGCTATCTCCTGATAGCGTGTTGGGTAGCTGGTCGGATGTGTAGACAAGTGCATAAATATCAATGCCTCGCTTATCAGATAAAGTGCTTACGCAACCGTTGAGAGAGGAAATCCAGCAGGCTGACCGTGACGATAATCAGCACCATCAGGGCGCAGGTTTGCTGGAACTGGAAACCGCGAATCGCTTCCCACAGCGTGACGCCGATCCCGCCAGCGCCGACCATGCCAACAACGGTGGCCGAACGGACGTTGGATTCGAAGCGATAGAGGGAGTAGGAGATCAGCAGCGGCATCACCTGCGGCAGCACGCCGTAGAGGATCTCTTCGAGCTTGTTGGCACCAGTGGCGCGAATACCTTCCACCGGGCCGGGTTCAATTGCTTCTACCGCTTCGGAAAGCAGTTTGGAGAGCACGCCGGTGGTGTGAATAAACAGCGCCAGCACGCCAGCGAACGGCCCGAGACCGACGGCGACCACGAACAGCATGGCGAAGACCATCTCGTTAATGGCGCGGCAGGCGTCCATCAGACGGCGCACGGGCTGGTACACCCACCACGGCACCAGGTTTTCGGCGCTCATCAGGCCGAAGGGGATGGAGAGAACGACTGCCAGCGCGGTGCCCCAGACGGCGATTTGCAGCGTGACGGCCATTTCGGTGAGGTAATCCTGCCACTGGCTGAAATCGGGCGGGAAGAAGTCGGCGGCGAACGTCGCCATGTTGCCGCCGTCTTTAATCAGCGTGAGCGGGGCCATTTCCGCGCCCTGCCACGAGACGACCAGTACGGCGAGAACAATGGCCCAGCTGAAGATCGAGAACCAGCTGCGCTTGGGTGGGGCAATGGTGATGGTTTGCATGTTTGGCTCCGTTTAATGTTTTCTCCCTCTCCCTGTGGGAGAGGGGACCGATCGAGCACATTACTGCACCGCTTTACTCACCGAACTCATTGCGCTTAACGCGTTGTTCAGGCGGTCCAAATCATCCAGTTGCGCCTGAATGGCGGTGGTTTTTGCCAGCTTGTCCTGCTCATTCAGCCCTTTGTTGTCCTTCACGCTTTGCATCTCTTTAAACAGTGCGAGCTGGCGAATCGGCACCAGTTGCAGGTCGCTGGAGGCGCGGAACGGCGCCCAGCCCAGGCGCTCCAGCACTGCTTTCTCTTCCGGCGTTTTGCCGTAGTTCATAAAGAAGTCGTAGATCTTGTCTTTGGTGGTTTCGGAAAGATTTTTGCGCCAGACGATCGGATCGCCTGGGATCAGCGGCGATTTCCAGATCACCTTCAGTTCTTTGAGCTTCTCCGGTGCGGAGGTTTTCAGCTTGTCGAGGTTCTCGGTGTTGTTGGTCGCCACATCCACCTGCTTGTTGGCGACGGCCAGCGCGTTGGTTTCATGCCCGGCGTTGACGGTGCGCTTGAAGTCGCTGGCGGAGATATTGTTTTTGGCGAAGACGTAGTAGCTGGGGACGAGGAAGCCAGAGGTGGAGTTAGGATCGCCATTGCCAAAGGTGAGATCTTTACGCTTCGCCAGCAGATCGTTCAGGTTGTTGATCGGACTGTCTTTGTTGACGATCAACACGCTCCAGTAACCCGGCGATCCATCCGCCGCGACCGTCTGGGCGAAGACCTGACCGTTGGCGCGATCCACCGCTTCCATCGCCGATAGATTGCCGTACCAGGCGATATCCACTTTATTGAAGCGCATCCCCTGGATAATGCCCGCGTAGTCCGGAGCAAAGAAGGCGTTGACCTTTACGCCCAGTTTCTTCTCCATATCTTGCAGGAAAGGCGTCCATTGCGGTTTCAGGTTTTGCTGTGATTCCGTTGAAATAATGCCGAAATTCAGCGCCTTTTCCTGCTCTTCGGCGTGTGCCGGGCTGAACAGGGTGCTGAGGCTGAACATGCTGGTGAAGGCCAGCGAGGCAATTATCTTAGCGTTCATTCGTTTTCCTCAATGATGGGGATGTCAGGCAGCTTTCGCGTTCTCTTCGATGCGATTAATGCTGCGGTAGAGATGGTCAAAACGTTCGTTATCAAACTGTTGGCTGCTGCCGTCGTAGAAGACGTGCCCCTGGCGCAGGGCGACGATGCGTTCGCAGTAGCGCAGGGCGTAATCCACCTGATGCAGCGTGACGACCACGGTAATGCCGTCGTTCTGGTTAATGTCGCGCAGGGTGTCCATCACGATGCGCGCCGATTCCGGGTCCAGCGAGGCGATGGGTTCATCGGCCAGAATCACCTTCGCCTGCTGCATCAGCGCACGGGCAATCGCCACACGCTGCTGCTGTCCGCCGGAGAGGGTGGAAACGCGCTGATGGGCAAAGTGCACCATGCCAACGCGGGTCAGCGCCTGTAACGCGCGCTGTTTCTGCTCGCGGGTGAAGTAGCTAAAACAGGTGCGCCAGAATGGCGTGCTGCCGAGCGCGCCAATCAGCACGTTCTCCAGTACGCTCAGGCGATTCACCAGGTTGAATTGTTGGAAGATGTAGCCGGTGTTGGCGCGGCTTTTGCGGATATCGCGGGCCAGGCGGCCTTCGCGCTGGACTGTGCGGCCCAGCAGCTCGACGCGGCATTCTGGCTTTTTATCGCCGACAATCAGGCCGCTTAAGTGACGTAAAAGGGTGGATTTGCCGGAACCCGACGGCCCAAGCAGAGCCACCATTTCACCGTGATGAATGTTCAGATCAACCGCATGCAGCGCCTGATGCTGATTGAAGGTTTTGCTCAGTTGTTCGACGCGGATAATCGTTTGCATGCTGGAGCCTCCCTAAAAAAGTGGCTCCATCGTGGCGAATTTTTGTGACAGTTGGGTTAAGCGTGAGTGACGTAAAGATGAAGAGTTAAGGTGAAAATGATGACAGCGGGAGGATGTACCTCCCGCAGAGTTTATCCGCCAGGCTGTTTGACGACGTTGATCATCCAGGGCAGGCCGTAGCGATCGGTGACTTTGCCGAAACCGTGCGCCCAGAAGGTTTCCTGCCAGGCCATCTCAATCTGGCCTTCTGCCGCCAGGCTATCGAACCAGCGTTTTCCTTCGTTGACGTCCTGGGTATCCAGCACCAGCGTAAAGCCGCTGTAGCCGGTATTTCCGCTTTGCGCGCCGTCGCTCATCATGATGTCGCTTCCCGCAACTTTCAGGTTAGCGTGGGCAATGGCGTTTTCAGGGTAGGTCTGGCCGGAGGGGCAGCCGTCGCTGCTTTCCTGCGCATCTTTCGGCATTTCGCCAAAGGTGATTTTGTAGAGCAATTCCGCGCCCAGCGTCTGTTGATACCAGGCGATGGCATCGGCGCAGTTTCCGGAGAAAGCAATGTAGGGACTTAACGGCATAATCGTTACCTCAGGTAAGAAGAGCCCATTAAGTGTAGTTCGAATTTTGTACAGATGAGGGGGCGGGCGGGGGATTTGTAGGCCTGATAAGACGCGTTAGCGTCGCATCAGGCACCGTTGCCGGATGCGGCGCGAGCGCCTTATCCGGCCTACCGATCGTGTGACAACAGATACAATCAGTTCTTTTTAACGAACTCAGATTTCAGCTTCATCGGGCCGAAACCATCGATTTTGCAATCGATGTTGTGGTCGCCTTCAACCAGGCGAATGTTTTTCACCTTGGTGCCGATCTTCAGCATCGAAGAGCTGCCTTTCACTTTCAGATCTTTCACCACGGTGACGCTGTCGCCGTCGGCCAGCAGATTGCCGTTGGCATCTTTCACAATCAGCTCATCGCTGTCCTGTGCGGGTTCAGCATCGTTCCATTCGTGGGCGCATTCCGGGCAGATATACATGCCGTTATCTTCGTAAGTGTATTCGGAATTGCATTTCGGGCAGTGGGGTAATGACATGGGGATTTCCTCAAAAGTGCGAAAGGGCAATAAGCCCCTAAAAACCGGCATAATGCCGCAAACAGTCGCTAATGATAGCGCAAAACCACACTTTTGTCGGCGTTATTCCAGGGAGGAAACAGAGCCCCCTCGGAAGAGGGGGCGGATGAAGTTAGTGATGAGCGGCCTGAGAGACGCTTGCGGTGGCGCTATTCTCGGGTGTGGGCACTTTTCCGAAACGTTTGGCGTACAGGGCTGTGATGATAGGCACCAGAATCGCCGTGACGATGACGCTTGCCGCGACCAGCGCTGTTGCAGAGGCGGCGACTGGAGCAAACGATGGGTTAATCTGGGCAATAATCACCGGGTTGGCGACTGCCGCACCTGCTGCGGAAGAGGCTGCCACACCTGCTGTACCGTTACCGCCGCCAATTACGCGGTCGGCAATAATCAGCGGAATACCGGTGATAACGATTACCGCAACACCCAGGGCGATGCCCAGCAGACCGGTGTCCATAATGACGTTCAGGTTGATGGTATTTCCCAGTGCGAAGCCGAAGAACGGGATCAAAACTGGCGTTGCTTTGCTAAAGAAAGCGCGCAGGTCGTGGTCCAGGTTACCGAGCGTAAAGCCAATCAGGAATGGCAGCACCGCGCCGATAAAGTGGTGAGGTTCGAAAGAGGCCAGACCGGCGGAACCGAGGATAACCATGGTCATCAGCGGGCCGGACTCCAGCGACATCAATACGAACGCGCCGGACTCTTCTTTCGTGCCATATTGGTTCATCAGGCTGGCGTATAAGCCGCCGTTGGTCATATCCATGGCGGAAACAATGGCCAGAACGGACAGACCTGCAAAGAAACCGGTCTGAATACCGCTTTCTGGAATAAACATGGCTGCAATCATCGCCACAATCCAGGCGACGCCAATTTTGGTCAGCACCAGCGTACCTGATTTACGTAATACGGTTCCGGTTGCCCGCAAATCAATTGATGCACCAATGCAGAAGAACCAGACTGCAAGAATCGGTACCGTTCCGCCAATCATGCCTTTCGTGAAGGAACCAAAGTATTCGCCGGTGTTTGGCGCAAAGGTGTTTAATACGGCACCCAGCAGTAAGGGGATCAGCATCATCCCGCCAGGGATTCTTTCCATTGTGGCTTTAATTTTCATATTGCATCCTCGCTTCTCATCTGAATGACGATGGAAGAGGTTAAGAATAATAATTTCAACCAGTTACCCGAGTCTTTCCTTTCGGGTATCTCTGTCCATGCGGCCGGAACGCGGTGGGGACAACGAGGGAGAAATTCTCCCTGAAAAGCCCAGAGGTGCTGTTCCTGAAACTATGATGCATTTGCTGGAATTATGATTCAATCAAAATAAAACAGTGTTTTAGTTATATCGATCACATATTTTGATGAAAGCTTAGGTCTGGTGTGAAGAGATAAATTGGCTGTGAATGGTTTGTGAATTTAAATGATGAGATTTATCTTAGTTTAATAATAATGCGGGTAATTATTTCCTGGGTTATTTGACATTTTTAGGTGTGTTTTTGGTAACAATGCCTGGTCGCGCTTTGACGTAAAAATCCATTAAGATTGAACTTATTTACGAATATCGACTCAACTTAACAACAGCGTGCATTTATTTGCGAAGTTGATCACAAATTTAAACGCTGGTAGGGTAAAAGGCCTGAGTCCAAACCGGAACCGACATTCCGGGGATTTTTTAACCACCTGTAATTAGCCAGTACAGGCGTCAACAGGTTTGATTGCACCGGCGGCTTTCGGCACTTCATGAACCCAGAGAAGTGTAACGCGAAGCTGTCACCCCCGAATGCGCTCCCGCGCAAAGGGCGCGCTAGCAGTACAAGCAAACCTGCTACGCTTGATAAACAGGAGTCTGCATTTTCCCGGCTCCTCCGTACACCATGCGAACAGCGAGCTGTTCGACTCCACAGGGTGTGCGTTAACGGCGAATGTAAATGAGGAATACCCATGCTTCGAAGGAAAAAAGTAAAGCCGATCACGCTCCGTGATGTCACGATTATCGATGATGCCAAGCTCCGTAAAGCCATCACCGCGGCCTCGCTTGGTAATGCAATGGAATGGTTCGACTTTGGTGTGTATGGCTTTGTCGCCTACGCCTTAGGTAAAGTCTTCTTCCCGGGTGCCGACCCAAGCGTGCAGATGATAGCCGCGCTGGCGACGTTCTCTGTACCGTTCTTAATTCGCCCGTTGGGTGGTCTGTTCTTCGGGATGCTCGGCGATAAGTACGGTCGTCAGAAAATCCTGGCGATCACCATCGTGATTATGTCGATCAGTACGTTCTGTATTGGTCTGATACCGTCATATGCGTCCATCGGTATCTGGGCCCCCATACTGCTGCTGTTGTGTAAAATGGCGCAGGGCTTTTCGGTGGGTGGTGAGTATACCGGGGCATCCATCTTTGTTGCGGAATATTCACCTGACCGTAAACGTGGCTTTATGGGCAGTTGGCTTGATTTCGGCTCCATCGCGGGCTTTGTGCTGGGTGCGGGGGTCGTTGTCCTGATTTCCACCGTGGTGGGTGAGGAAAACTTCCTTGAGTGGGGCTGGCGTATTCCGTTCTTTATCGCGCTGCCGTTAGGCATTATTGGCCTCTATCTGCGTCACGCGCTCGAAGAGACGCCAGCGTTCCAGCAGCACGTTGAAAAACTTGAGCAGGGTGATCGTCAGGGCCTCCAGGAAGGACCGAAAGTCTCCTTTAAAGAAATTGCGACCAAACACTGGCGTAGCCTGTTGGCGTGTATTGGCCTGGTTATTGCGACCAACGTCACCTATTACATGCTATTGACCTATATGCCGAGCTACCTGTCGCATAACCTGCATTATTCTGAAGATCATGGCGTGCTGATTATTATCGCCATCATGATTGGTATGCTGTTTGTGCAGCCGGTCATGGGCCTGTTAAGTGACCGTTTTGGTCGTCGTCCATTCGTCATTATTGGTAGCGTGGCGCTGTTGGTGTTCGCAATCCCGGCCTTCATCCTGATTAACAGTAATGTGATTGGCCTGATTTTCGCGGGTCTGCTGTTGCTGGCGGTGATCCTGAACTGTTTTACTGGCGTAATGGCCTCGACGCTGCCGGCAATGTTCCCGACGCACATCCGTTATAGTGCGCTGGCCGCTGCCTTTAACATCTCTGTGCTGATTGCCGGCCTGACGCCGACGCTGGCGGCATGGCTGGTGGAAACCTCACAGAACCTGATGATGCCGGCTTACTATCTGATGGTGATTGCGGTAATCGGTCTGATTACCGGCCTCACGATGAAAGAAACGGCGAACCGTCCGCTGAAAGGGGCGACGCCTGCCGCATCGGATATCGAAGAAGCGCGAGAAATTTTGCAGGAGCATCACGATAACATCGAGCATAAAATCGAAGATATCGATGCCGAAATCGCGACGCTGCAGGAGCAACGGACACGTCTGGTGCAGCAGCATCCAAAAATTAACGAGTAATCGCGAGTTCATCATCAAGCCGGGTAGACGTGAGTCTAACCCGGCTTTTTTTTTGGAAACATTCAGCAAAATCGTTTTGTTTAATGATGTTTTTATATACCTAATAATATTCGTATTATGGATTTGTTTTCATTATTTATTTGTTTGTGGAATTATTCTTGACTTGCTTTCTGGATATTTATCGCACTGTCGGTAAAAAAGAATAATTCACTTTGCCCGAATAGCTAAACTCCCCGATAATGCGCCCGTTCATTATTTTAATATGGCGCAATTATATATATGTTTAATTTATTTATGGGCTTGGATATATACACCGGGCTTTTATTATTGCTTGCTCTGGCATTCGTCCTGTTTTACGAAGCGATTAATGGCTTTCACGATACGGCCAACGCGGTGGCGACGGTTATCTACACCCGCGCTATGCGCCCGCAGCTAGCGGTGATGATGGCCGCTGCGTTCAACTTTTTTGGCGTGCTGTTGGGGGGGCTCAGTGTGGCTTACGCCATTGTGCATATGCTACCGACCGATTTGCTGCTGAATATGGGCTCTTCGCACGGGCTGGCGATGGTCTTTTCGATGTTGCTGGCGGCAATCATCTGGAACCTCGGCACCTGGTTTTTCGGTTTGCCTGCCTCCAGTTCACATACGCTGATTGGCGCGATAATTGGCATTGGGCTCACCAACGCCGTGATGAATGGCAATTCTGTGGTGGAAGCACTGAACCTGCGTGAAGTAACCAAAATCTTTACCTCTTTGATCGTGTCGCCGATTGTCGGCCTTGTACTGGCTGGAGGGCTGATTTTTCTGTTGCGTCGCTTCTGGAGCGGCACCAAAAAACGTGCTCGCATCCACCGTTCGCCGGAAGATCGTAAAAAGAAAGGCGGCGTACGCAAACCTCCTTTCTGGACGCGGACCTCGCTGATTGTTTCGGCGGCGGGCGTGGCGTTTTCTCACGGCGCGAACGATGGCCAGAAAGGGATAGGCCTGGTGATGCTGGTGCTGGTGGGGATCGCACCCGCCGGGTTTGTGGTCAATATGAACGCATCGGGTTACGAAATTGCCCGTACCCGCGATGCTATCAACAACTTTGAAATGTTTCTTGAGCAGCGCCCTGAACTGCTGAAAACCATCACCACAACGGAGCAACCTGTGGCGACCGCGCAGTCCGGGGGTGTGCAATCGAGTGCATTCCACTGCCATCCGGCGAATACCATGGAGGCTTTCGAGCGCGTTAAAACCCTGCTGGCAGGCAATGTAACTAACTACAGCGACCTGGAGGTAGGACAGCGTAGCCAACTGAGGCGCATCATGCTCTGCATCTCCGATACGGCTGAGAAAGTGGCGAAGTCTGAAGGGGTGAACCGCAATGACCAGCAGATGCTGAAAAAACTGCGCAGCGATATTCTGAGCACCATCGAGTACGCGCCCATCTGGATCATTATGGCCGTGGCGCTGGCGTTGGGTATCGGTACGATGATTGGCTGGCAGCGCGTGGCGATGACCATCGGCGAGAAGATTGGCAAGAAAGGCATGACTTACGCCCAGGGAATGTCCGCGCAAATTACGGCGGCGATTTCGATAGGCCTGGCAAGCTACGTCGGGATGCCGGTTTCCACCACGCATGTGCTCTCTTCCGCAGTTGCAGGCACTATGCTGGTGGATGGCGGTGGGTTACAGCGTAAAACGGTGACCAGCATTCTGATGGCGTGGATCTTCACGCTGCCGGCGGCTATCTTTTTATCCGGGGCGCTTTACTGGATTGCACTCCAACTTATCTAAGTTACAGCGGTTATGCCCGGTTATATACCGGGCATAACCGGATAATCAGGCACTCGCAAGCGGGACATAGCCCCGGCTTTCCATAAAGCGCATCACCGCATTTTCTGCATCGTTTAACACGTCATCCAGCGGTTTGTTGGCATCGATATCAATCAGTTCGGCACCGTTAAAGGTCAACTGCGGCGTGATGGCAATCTTGCGCGCCAGTGATTCTCGCTGGTGATCGGGTTTGCGCGCGCAAGCCACTTCAAGGTCAACGTTCAGCTTGATCACGAGATCCGGCTTATAGCTCGCCATCCAGTGGAACGCCTTGCGTTCAAGTTCTGCCAGCCAGGATACAAACCGGCTACCGGTGGCATTCGGAGGAAAAACGGTTCCGTCGTAAGCGCCGGGGATCTGCTCCTGCGGGTAGCGGTCAGTTAATATGATCAGCCCCTTCTTATGGCTCGCCAGCATATGACGAAAGCGCAGCAGGCGGCGTGCGACAAAAGCGGTAATTACCAGTGCAGGAATGGGGCCGGGCAATTTTTTTGCCGTTTTTACCTGGTTGCGTTCGATAGTTTTATGCAGTGATTTCCCCATTAAGGGCAGTTTTGTAACGGCGCGCCCAACGTTGCCTGCCTGTTTTCCTAAGTGAACCTGTTCGGCGGGGCCATATTTTTGTACGGTTTTAATCAGACGTTCACAAACAGTGGATTTACCTGAACCGTCACTGCCAATAACGGCAATAACCGGAGGAGTTATTGACTGCATAAATATATCCTTTATTTAATATGCCAACATTAAATATTATTTAAATAAATGTATTTGGGTACGGCGATAGTTTATGTCGTGCTGACATTTAATTATTGTCACAGCAATGCCGAAAAGATATTCTGAGCACAATGCCTGTAATATACAATCATTTCTTCAATAATGAGTTTTCCATGAACCAATATAATAGCCGAAAGGTTAATTCGCCTTTTGTCAGAGTGATTGCCATAGTCGGTTGTGATGGTTCTGGAAAATCCACGCTGGCGACGGCGCTACTTGAAAAGCTGGCCCCGCAAATGCCCACGCAATTATTGTATCTTGGGCAATCTTCCGGGCGTATTGGTGAATGGATTACGCAACTGCCAATTATCGGTGCCCCGTTTGGCCGTTATTTACGCGCCAAAGCGGCTAACGTACACGATTTTCCCTCGCAGCCTCCTGGTAACGTCAGCGCACTGGTTATCTTTTTACTCTCCTGCTGGCGAGGCTGGAAGTTTCGCAAAATGCTGCGCAAAAGCGAGCAAGGGTATGTATTGATAACCGACCGCTACCCGCAGGTAGAAGTGCCCGGTTTTCGGTTTGATGGCCCGCAACTGGCAAAGACGGAAGGCGGCAATCGCTGGGTGTGTCTGCTCAGAAAAAACGAGCTAAAACTGTATCACTGGATGGCTTCTTATATTCCCGTGCTATTGATTCGCCTCGCAATTGATGAAAAAACGGCCTTCAGCCGCAAGCCCGACCACTCACTCGTGGCACTGCATGAGAAAACCACCGTCATCCCTACACTCAATTTTAACCATGCGCCCATTCTTGAGCTGGATGGACGCCAGCCCGCGGATGAAATCCTCGCTGAATCATTACGTTCGATTCAGTCCACACTTTCCTGATTACCGCGCCTGATTGTAAGGAACTCAAGAGTAAATACCATGGAAATGACCAACTTCACCCAGGCCGCAATCTCCCAGACTGAATGTATTCCCGGCCTGATTGCGGTGGTGGGCTGTGATGGCACCGGTAAATCAACCCTGACCACGGATCTGGTTAAACAACTGCAAACGCAGTGGGTCACCGAGCGCCGATATCTGGGGCTGCTTTCAGGAGAAGACGGTGACAAAATCAAAAAGTTACCGTTTATTGGCGTCTGGCTTGAGCGGCGTTTAGCCGCGAAGTCATCAAAGACGCAGAGCATGAAAAACCGCTCGCCAGCCCTGTGGGCCGCGTTGATTATGTTCGCTTTCTCGCTTCGTCGACGGGTAAAACTACGCCGAGTTCAGCACCTGACGCAAAGTGGTGTGCTGGTGGTGAGCGACCGCTTTCCCCAGGCTGAAATTTCGGGTTTTTATTACGATGGGCCAGGTATAGGCATTGAGCGCGCGACGGGAAAAATAAAGCAGTGGTTGGCAAAACGCGAGCAACAGCTTTATCAGCAAATGGCACGTTATCAACCAGAATTAATTATTCGACTGATGATTGATGTAGAGACCGCATTTTCGCGCAAGCCCGATCATGATTATGAAGAGCTACGGGACAAAATCGGTGTGATGTCGAAAATTCACTATAACGGCTCATGCATTATTGAGCTGGATGCAAGAGCACCTTATTCCGAGGTACTTGAAAAGGCCTTATCCGCAGCATCGACGGTCGCTGCTGATTCAAAACGTCAGCGCGCCATGCTGTGATCTGAATGTTGGCTGATTAATTATTTAATTTAATTATGAATGCATGGGAATTAATTCCTTGCTGAATATAACGAGCCTGAACGGACTGTTTTTATCACGATGAAAAATTGGTTTTCTGATGGCGCATTTCGCACCATTATTCGCAATAGCGCCTATTTAGGCTCCAGTAATGTAGTCAGCGCCCTGCTGGGATTACTGGCGCTCTCCTGCGCCGGTAAAGGCATGACGCCTGCGATGTTTGGTGTGCTTGTGGTGGTGCAATCCTACGCCAAATCGATCAGTGATTTTATTAAGTTCCAGACCTGGCAACTCGTAGTGCAGTACGGCACGCCCGCGCTGGAAACTAATAATCCACAGCAGTTTCGTGATGTGGTGTCGTTTTCCTTCGGCCTGGATATCGTCAGCGGGGCCGTTGCTATTGTCGGCGGTATGGCGCTGCTACCGTTTCTCTCGCACTCCATGGGGCTGGATGCGCAGAGTTTCTGGTTAGCCATGCTCTATTGCACGCTGATCCCGTCGATGGCGTCATCCACGCCAACCGGTATTTTGCGTGCGGTTGACCGTTTTGATCTGATCGCCATTCAGCAGGCGACGAAACCCTTTCTACGCGCGCTGGGAAGCGTGATTGCTTACTTTGGCGATTTTGGTTTCGCCGGGTTTGTGATTACCTGGTACGTCTCTAACCTGGTAGGTGGCACGATGTACTGGTGGTTTGCCGCGCGCGAACTGCGTCGTCGTAATATTCATGGCGCGCTACGCCCCAGGTTGTTTGAATCCGCGCGACGGATACCGGGAGCCTGGAGCTTTGTCTGGTCAACCAACATTGCACACTCCATCTGGTCGGCGCGCAACTCCTGTAGCACCGTGTTGGTCGGCGTCGTGTTGGGCCCGGCGGCGGCGGGGCTGTTTAAAATTGCGATGACCTTCTTTGATGCGGCTGGCACCCCCGCCGGTTTACTGGGCAAAAGTTTTTATCCTGAAGTGATGCGCCTCGACCCGCGCACTACACGCCCGTGGATGCTGGGTATTCGCTCTGCGTTGCTGGCCGGGGGAATTGGCATGTTGGTGGCATTACTGGTGATTTTAGTCGGCAAGCCGCTGATCTCGCTGGTGTTTGGGATGAAATACCTTGAGGCGTACGACCTGATTCAGGTCATGCTGGCGGCCATTGTCATCTCGATGGTGGGTTTCCCGCAGGAATCGCTGTTGCTTATGGCGGGCAGACAGCGAGCTTTCCTTGTGGCCCAGACGTTCGCTTCGGCGGGCTATCTCATTTTATTGATTGTGCTGTCACATGTTTTTGGCGTGATGGGCGCGGCCTTCGCCTACTTCTTCGGCCAGTGCCTTGATGTGCTGTTTTCACTGGTGCCGACGCTACGTGCTTATTTTCAGCGCCATTTACTGGTCTTTAAAGGATCGATGGAGAGCGGAAAGTGATCGAGAAACGTTTTGCACCTGAAGTGACTCAGCGCCTGTTTACGGCGGTAGAAGAGGACGATTACGTGGATGCGCAGGTTAGCCTGCCGCCGGTGATTGATTTGCACTGTACGCCGGAAATCATTCAAGGCAACTATGCGTTATGTCTGCAATTCTGGGAAGACGGCGTAAAGCGCCAGGATTTGCTGAATCTGATGTTGAAACAGGCCAGAGGGGTTGAGCTCTCTGCGGCAGAACGCTTGCAATACAAATACATGCGCGCGCGCTATAAACATTTACGCTTCGCCCAAAGATTGTATCTGCAAAAGCACCGGGCCGGTTTCTTGTTCGGTAAAACGACGGTTTATCTTGGGCGCTTTCAGGATGGATTTCGTAATGAAAAGAAGGACGTCATTACCTTTTACGCCAGGCTGCTACGGGTGTGTTTGAGTTCGCCAGTGTGGCGTCTTGTACGGTATCGACTACGCCATAATCGGCTGGCAAGCGTGGAAGATTTTGTCGCTTGTCGTCAGGCGCAAATGCTGGAAATTAAGGCAATATTAGCGAAACCCAGGCTAACGGGACGGGAGTTCCATAATGTGCGGAAAATTATCAGCCAGCAGGTGTCATATTACGACACCCTGCGGTCGATTAACCCGGATAACCACGACGCGCGGCAGATTTCCCGCTTTTTAGCCGCCATTAACGGTCTGATGGGCGACAAGCATGATGAGATGGTGGCCGACGATATGGAAAATCGCCTGGCCTACGAGACGCCGGTCGCGCTGGACGAAGACATTCGCCAGCGCTTAGAACTGCTTCTGTCGCGCTTTCCGTTGTAAAAGGATGCACAACACGATGAAGGATAATCGCTGGAGAGGCGTGTTCGCCATTATGTTGATGGTTACGCTCCTGTATCTTCCCGGCCTGGCGGCGGCGCATAATTTTGTCGTCGGAAAAGCTGTTTCACCGATCGCCATCAGCGATGGTGGCGAGCTGGTGCTGAACGACGACAGCATTCGCTATCAGCCCTGGAACAGTGCACAGCTGGCGGGAAAAGTACGCATTGTGCAGTACATCGCCGGACGGAAGTCCGCTAAAAAGAAAAACTCACTATTGATTAAAGCCGTTGAGAAAGCGCACTTTCCCGACGATGTTTTTCAGCCTACCACCATTGTGAATACCGATGATGTCATCTTTGGCACCAGTTACTTCGTGCGCGGCAAGATTGAGAAAAACAAGCGTCGATACGCGTGGGCGCAATTCATCATCGACGGCGGCGGTGTGGGGCGAAATAGCTGGCAGCTACCAGAGGAGAGTTCCACCATTTTTGTCCTCAATCATCAGGGGCAAATCGTGTGGGCCAAAGACGGCGGCCTGACGGAAAAAGAGGTCAGCGAGGTGATTAAGCTGCTCTGGGTGCTCATTTCTGAACAGGAAAGGTCTGCGGCTAAACATGAAACTGATTGAGCGCTATATCATGGGCGGAACCTGCCGCCTGATGCTGATTATGGTTGGCTTTTTGATCTTCATTTTCACCTGCTACTGCGCACAACGCTATCTCACCGAAGCCGCTAACGGCACGCTGGCGCTGGAAGTCGTATTGAGTGTGGTTTTCTATAAAGTGCTGATTGCGCTGGAGATGCTGCTGCCCGTCGCGTTGTATGTATCGGTCGGCGTAACGCTCGGCCAGCTTTACACGGATTCGGAAATCACCGCCATGTCTGCTGCGGGCGCCAGTCCGTTTCGTTTGTATAAAGCGGTGATCTTTTTGGCTATCCCGTTGAGTATTATGGTGATGTTGCTGTCGGTGTATGGAAGGCCATGGGCGTATGGGCAAATTTATCTGTTAGAGCAGCAGTCGCAATCGGAACTGGATGTTCGCCATTTGCAGGCGAAAAAATTCAACGTCAATGACAACGGTCGCATGATTATGGCCGAGATGATTAACCCCACTTCGAATCACCTGAATGAAGCGCTGATATATACCTCCGCAGGCGGCAAAACCAGTCTGTTTCGTGCGCAATCCATTGATGTGATCGACCCTTCACCTCTGACGCCAACGGTGATGTTACACGCGGGAACGGGCTATACGCTCGATCAGGAGGGCCGCGACGATAACGAACAAATTTATCGTAATCTGGAATTGCATCTCAACCCGCTCACGCAGCGTGTGGAAATCAAACGTAAGGCCAAACCGGCGGAGACGTTGTCCGTTTCCAGCGATCCAGCGGATCACGCGGAGCTACAGTGGCGAAAAAGTCGCGGCATCACCGCACTGTTGATGGCGCTGCTGGCTATTCCATTAAGCCGCGTGAAACCTCGTCAGGGGCGTTTCGCGACATTAATTCCCCTTACGCTGATGTTCGTCGCGATTTTTTACGGTGGCAATGTGTGCAGAACGCTGGTGGCGAATGGCGCGATACCGCTGACGCCCGGCGTCTGGCTGGTGCCTGCACTTATGCTTCTCGGCGTGGTGGCGCTGATGGCGCGTGACTTCTCCTGGCGACAGAAACTCTTCCGATGACCCTATTCAGCCGTTACCTGATTCGTTACCTCTTCACCGGTTTTGCAGCGGCGGCGGGCCTGCTGCTGCCGTTGTTCAGCACCTTTAATTTGATTAATGAGCTGGATGATGTCAGCCCCGGCGGCTATCACTGGACGCAGGCGGTGCTGGTAGTGTTGATGACACTCCCGCGCAGCCTTATCGATCTCGGGCCTTTCATTGCTCTGCTTGGCGGAATAGTTGGGTTGGGGTTACTGTCAAAAAGCAGTGAACTGACGGCTATTCGCAGCACCGGTGTCTCTGTGTTCAGAATTGCATTGGTCGCCCTGTTCGCGGGATTATTATGGGCGGTATCGTTGGGTGTGATTGATGAGTGGGTGGCATCGCCGTTACAGCAGCGTGCGCTGCAAATCAGAAACGTGGCGATGGCCGCCGGGAACGGTATCGATATCACCGGGAATGTGTTGTGGGCTCGCCGCGATAATACCTTTATGACCGTGAAATCCCTGAATGAGCAGGGGCAACCTGTTGGCGTCGAGATTTTTCACTATCGTGACGATCTCACCCTTGAGTTCTACATCTACGCCAGGAGGGCGACCATCGTGAAAGGCGATAAGTGGGTACTTCAGGATGTGCGTAAAAAACAGTGGAGTAATGGCAGGGAAACCATTGAAAGCAAAGCAAGTTTACCGTGGAACGCCTTTTTCACCCATATGAGCCTGGACGTACTCTCGTTGCCGGGGAACACCTTCTCCATTCGCCAGCTCAATCATTACATTGCCTACTTGCAACAGACGCATCAGCCCAGCATGGAATACCGGCTGGCGCTCTGGCAAAAGCTGGGGCGGCCCATTTTGACCCTGGCGATGATTTTACTGGCAATCCCCTTTGCCTTTGTTGCTCCGCGTTCATCAGGGCTTGGCAGTCGCTTAGCCGTAGGCGGTATTTTGGGGCTGCTGCTCTACATCAGTTATCAAATTATGGTTAATCTGGGATTATTGTTCGCCCTCAACGCGGCGTTAACTGCGCTGGCGTTGCCGGCAGGTTGTGTGATTGCCGCGTTGTTATTGGTGCGGCGGTATGATCGGGTGCGGTGAGTGGTTCAGCCATGCGGCGTAACACGCGCATGGCTGATCCGGATTCAGGATTTCAGCGTGGCGAATGCCTGAAGAATGGCATCGATTTCTTCATCGCTGTGCGCGGCGTTCATGCTACAACGCAGCAGGGTGATGCCGGCAGGGGCTGCGGGTGGCAGGATCAGGTTCACATAAACGCCTAATGTAATGAGTTCGCGCCAGATCCTCAGACCTTCCTCTTTTGAACCGATAATGACCGGCACGACCGGGCTGATATGCGAGCCCAGTTGATAACCCAGCTTTTCTAACCCGTTATACAGACGATGCGCGTTATCCCACAGCTTTTGCCGCAGCGTGGGCTGGGTGGCGATGGTGTGCAGTGAGGAGCGCACAGAGGCAATGCTGGAAGGGGATGGCGAAGCGGTGAAAATATAGGGGCGACTGCCGTAGCGCAGCACTTCCATCTCTTTACCGCCAACGGCGAAACCGCCGATTGATGCGAGGCTTTTACTGAAGGTGCCGACGATGATATCGACATCCTGTTCAACACCGACGGCTTCTGCCAGGCCACGACCATGCAGACCCATCACACCGAAGGAATGCGCTTCATCCACGATCAAAAAGCCGCCCAGACGACGTTTGATATCAACAATTTCCGCCAGCGGCGCAACGTCGCCGAGCATACTGTAAATGCCTTCAACGATAATGATGGCTTCACGCGCACGATCGCCCAAACGCAGCATTCGGCGTTCGAGATCTTTCGCATCATTGTGGCGAAAGCGAATGATTTCCGCGCCGCCCAGGGTACAGGCATCGTAGATGCTGGCGTGGCTGTCAGCATCCAGCAGCACCACCGCGTTGTGGTCTGCCAGCGCGCTGATGACGCCCAGGTTAGCGGTATAACCGGTTGAAAAGACGATTGCGCTCGGACGATCAAAGAATTGCGCCAGTTCCTGCTCTAACGCGAGGTGCGGGCCGTAGCTGCCGTTTGCCATGCGCGACCCGGTCGTGCCGGTACCCTGTGCGGCTAACGCCGCCTGGCCCTGGGCGATAGCGTCGGCATTAAAGGTCAGACCGAGATAGTTATTGGTTCCCGCCAGAATGACGCGCTGCGTACCAATGCGCCCCTGCGTGGCGGAGTAGACTTCGTCAATGCAGGTGCCAAAGGGGGTAATGCCGGAGGTGGAAAACTGCTCGCGCTCGCTGGCGAGACGCGAAAACTTATCATACAGACTCATTACGGTTCTCCAGGAAAGGAATTAAGGCGTCACGCAATTGCGCAGGCGTTCTGACATCCAGCAAGATGTTGATAGGAATGGAAATATCGAACTCATCCTCAAGCTCCATCAGCAAATCCATCACCTTAATCGACTCCAGACCCAGGTCGTTGACGAGGTCACTTTCAGGCTTGATTTCCAGTCCCTTTTCGATCATCTCCCGCAAGCAGGAGAGAATGTAATCCATCACTCTTTCACGATTTACCATAGAAATGTTGCCACACCTGTTATGTAGATAATCAAAATAGCCTGTGGTGTATTGCGTGCGTCAGGCTAATCCCTGGGGACCAGTTAAAATCGTCGACTGCGTTTTGAATGCTTACTGACCAGTCCGGATGTGTGAGTTCGCAGATTTTTGACCGGGTGAGCATCGGTTCTTTTCCGGCCAGCAGACTCAGCCGCGTGCTGATATCCGCCAAAATTTGCAGCAGATACAGCGGAACAGGGAGCAATCGGACCGGGCCATGACGCGCGGTTGAACCGATGTCCTGGAGATCCTTCCAACGATAGCCGCCGATACCGTCACATAATTCGTAGGTCTGCGCTTGCGGAACGTCACTGGATAACCACTGGGTAACGGCCTGCGCGAGGTCAATAGCGTGAATAAAGGTGAGTTTTGTCTCCGCCGCGCTAAGCTGGGGAAGAATGCCCCGCAGCATCCAGTTGAAGAGCGGTTTGAGTTCTTTGTCGCCCGAGCCGTAGACGGCGGTAGGACGGAAAATCCCCAACGCGATCCCGGCGGACATCGCCGCTAATTTTTGCTCGGCAATGTATTTAGAATTGGCGTACCAGGAGAGTTCAGGATGCCTCGCTGCCAGCGAAGAGATAAACAAAAAGCGCTCGCAGTATCCGCCTTCTTTTGCGGCCTGCAGCAGGCGCAAGCTTCCCATTACATTGCACTGGGTAAAAACGTCTTCATTATGTCCACGCACCTGGCCTGCACCGTGAACGACATAACGTGCGCCTTTAACCAGCTCCGTGAGAGCGTTCCGGTCTTCCAGTGAGCCCTGAACCCAGGTGAGCTGTTGGCTCGAATCATTACGCGGCGCGCGGGTTAACGCGCGAACCGAATAGCCGCGGGAAAGCAGACTGGCAAGAATATGCTTGCCGATAAAACCGGTTCCGCCGGTCACCGCGACCGTATGACTCATTGCACGCAACCTGTTATCGGCGTTTGTTGCGGACTGACGGTCTCGCCAAATGGGGTGAGATAGCGTCGTTTAGCCTCGGCGCGCGCGGGCTTGCCGGAAGAGGTGCGCGGAATGCTGTGCGGCGGTACAAATTCGATGTCCGCCGTCACACCGAATTCACTCTGAATGCGCGACGTAAGCGCATGCAGCGTTTGCTGACGATGTTCTTCAGAGCTGATGCGACACTGAATCTGCAAAACAATGTGTTCCTGCGCGGTGACAAACGCAATGGCGTTGCCTGAATGAATCCCCAACTCTTTTTCCGCGGCGTATTCAATATCCTGCGGCCAGATATTGCGACCATGAATAATAATCAGGTCCTTAATGCGTCCGGTAACGTAAAGATTGTCGTCCAGCAGATAACCCAGATCGCCCGTGTCCATCCAGCCGGTAGATTGAATCTCCTTTTGTGAAGCCGGGTCCTGGAAATACCCGCTCATCAGGCTCGGCCCGGAAATATAAATGTGACCGATTTCCCGCTCTGCCAGGCGTTTACCCATTTCATCGCGGATTTCAATAGCATGCCCCGGGAGCGCCTTACCGCAGTTGGCAAAGGTGGAGACAGCGCGCGTTTGTACGGTGGGCGCAACGGCCTTGCCTTTGCACTCAAGAATATCGCGGTCAATCTCATTGACCTGTAATCCAGCACCTTCGGCGGAGAAGCTTACCGCCAGCGCATTTTCGGCCATGCCGTAGCAGGGCATAAAGGCATGAGGGTCAAACTGTGCCTGACGAAAACGTTCGCCAAACTGATTTATTTGCTGCGCAGGAATCGGTTCTGCGCCAATGCCCGCCACGCGCCAGCAGGAGAGATCGAGCTCGGCCAGGTCGCGCTCGTTGACGCGGCGCAGGCACAGGTCGTAACCGAAAGGCGGTGCAACCGAAACGGTGCAGCGGTTTTGATTGATAAGCTTCAGCCATTGCAGTGGTCGCATCGCGAAATCTTGCGTGCGCAGGTAATCGACCGAGAGCTGTGTTGCGACGGGTGTTAACAAAAAACCGACTAACCCCATATCATGATAGAAAGGCAGCCAGGAGACGCAGCGATCGTTTGCGCGTAATTTTATACCGTCGTGGCTAATGACCTGTAAATTCGCCATGACTTCCCGATGTGTAATAATGACGCCGCGCGGGAAGCGCGTACTGCCGGAGGTATATTGAAGATAAGCAATATCATCGGGAGATGGCAGCGGGAGCTCGCACTCTTTTTCTTCTAACGCGTTGAAATCGGCATGACTGAGAATTTTTAGAGAAGCGTTATCTATATTTTCTATATTAATGAGTGAAAGCCATTCATCACTGCTAATAATAGCGGCGGGTTGACAACTGGCTATTAAACCCTGAAGTTTGGTCGTGTAAGAATCACGTTGCCCCACGCCCATCGGAATGGCGAGTGGAACAGCAATCAAACCGGCATACTGACACGCAAAAAAGGCTTCGACAAACCCGGGGCTGGTTTCTGCGATAAGCGCAACGCGCTCGCCTTTGCGGATATTAAGAGAGAGTAACCGTCGCGCGCCCGCTCTTGCGCGTTGCCGCAGTTGGCGATATTCCAGTGTGCTCTCAAGCTGGATGCGTCGATCGTAAAAATACATACCGGCGCGACTCAAGGCTGCATAGTCCAACGCTTCCACAAGAGTGGGAAAGTCCGCATAGCGCATCGGCAGAGTCTGTGTTGGGTTTTCGTTGAACATATACACCATGAATAATATTTAATTTAAAAGTTACAGGGCAATACGGCGACGGTAATATAAGTTATATTGTCATAAAAGGTAAAGTTTCACGCGGTGTTTATTTTGGTGGCTGAATAATATATTCACCGCATGTTATGAATTGCCTTTTATTATTACCCTTGTCAATTGAAACGTTTCTACTGACATTTATTGTAAGTCTGTAATAAAAAGGTTCAGTAGCCTGAAGCGTTTTATTTGAATTATTCATTATTGTTATTTTATTAAATATCTTATGCAGGTTGTTTATGATTAGCGTTGAAAAAGTGGTGAGTAAGCGCGAACGCCAGGCTTTTATCTCTTTTCCTTCTTCACTTTATGGCGACGATCCCAACTGGATCCCGCCGTTGTTAATTGAGCGCGAAGAGCATCTTTCTGCAAAGAACCCCGGGACTGAACATATCCGCTGGCAGGCGTGGATCGCACGCAAAAACGGCGAGCTGGTGGGGCGAATTACCGCGCAGATTGATATGCTGCACCGTGAACGCTACGGTAAGGACAGCGGACATATCGGGATGATTGATGCAATTAACGATGCAGAGGTGTTCAGAGCGCTGTTTTTGGCCGCAGAGGCGTGGCTGCGCGCGGAAGGCGCGCGAAAAATTACCGGCCCTTTTAGTCTGAACATTAACCAGGAGAGTGGCTTACTGGTTGACGGTTTCGACACGCCGCCTTCAGTAATGATGCCGCACGGAAAACCCTGGTATGGCCCGCGCGTAGAGCAACAGGGATATAGTAAAGGCATCGATTTACTGGCTTATTGGATGAAACGCACTGATTTAACATTCTCGCCCTCGCTCACCCGCCTGATGGATCAGGTGCGTAAAAAAGTGACGATTCGCTGTATTGACCGAAAGCGCTTCGCCGAAGAGATGCAGCTATTACGCGAGGTCTTTAACTCCGGCTGGCAACATAACTGGGGGTTTGTACCCTTCACCGAACGTGAATTCGCCATGATGGGCGATCAACTGAAGTTTCTGGTGCCCGATGACATGATCTACATTGCAGAGATCGATTCCGCGCCGTGCGGTTTTATCGTGGGCATGCCCAATATCAATGAAGCGATTGCTGATTTAAACGGGCATCTGTTTCCCTTTGGCTGGGTGAAGCTGCTATGGCGCTTAAAAGTCAGCGGCGTGCGCACCGCGCGCGTGCCGCTGATGGGTATTTGTAAAGAGCACCAGTTCAGTCGTATTGGCCCGGTGATTGCGCTGTTGCTGATTGAAGCGCTGCGCGCGCCGTTTGCGAAGCGCCGCATTGATGCGCTGGAGATGTCCTGGATTCTGGAAACCAATACGGGAATGCGGACGATCCTTGAGAAAATAGGTGCAGTGCCTTACAAGCGGTATCGGTTGTATGAGAAGGACTTAGGTGGGCCGTTGCGCTGAACTGAGCCTGATGGCGCTTCGCTTATCAGGCCTACGGGATCTCGTAGGCCTGATAAGGCGGCATTACGGTTTACACGATTACCGCTCGCGGAAGGCTTCCGCTTTGGCGCGCAGAATCGGTTTTAGCAGATAGGCCAGAATGGTTTTTCTACCGGTAATGATATCCACCGATGCGACCATTCCGGGGATAATCAGCAGCGGTTTTTGATCGCTGCCGAGGTGATTCTTCTCGGTGCGCAGGCGCACGATATAGAAGCTTTTGCCGTCTTTATCGGTCACCGTATCCGGGCTTATCTGCTCAAGCGTGGCTTTCAGACCGCCGTAGATGGTGTAGTCATATGCGGTGAATTTCACCATCGCTTCCTGACCTGGGTGCAGGAAGGCAATATCCTGCGGGCGAATTTTGGTTTCAATCAGCAGGGTGTCGTCCAGCGGGACGATTTCCACCAGGTCGCTACCTGGCTGGATAACGCCGCCGATGGTGTTGACCATCAACTGTTGCACGATACCGCGGACCGGAGATGTCACCAGCGTACGATTCACCCGGTCTTCGATAGCCTTGCCCGAAGCCTGTGTTTTGCTGAGATCGGTGCGCGCTTCGTTAAGCTGCGACAGCGCTTCGCTGCGATAACGATCGCGCGTTTCGCCAATCTTGTTTTCGATCTCTTTAATTGCGGCCTGCGCGCGCGGGATCGCTAATGTCACCGATTCCAGCTGACCACGTGTGTCCACCTCCGAGCGGCGCAGGCGCAGGATTTCCACTTTCGAAATCGCCCCTTTGGCGACCAGCGGCTCTGACATGCTGATTTCCTGTTGCAGCAGGCCGAGGCTGCGGCGGGTCTGGCTGGCTTTCGCCTGGTAGTCCAGCAGTTCTTGCTTCTTCTGCACCAGCTGTTCATTCAGCCCGCCAATTTCGCTTTGGATCCGCTGTTTGACGCTGGTGAAAAGTTCCATTTCTCCGTTGGCGATATCCGGCGATTTCTGCGTGATTTCCGGCGGCAGCTCCAGCGTTTCTTTATCGGCAAGCTGCGCGGTCAGGCGCTGAACGCGTGCTTCCAGCGCCAGACGGTCGGCTTCGGATTCCCCGGCGTTCGAACGGAAACGGGTATCGTCCAGACGCAGCAGCGGCGCGCCAGCCTTAACAATTTCGCCTTCATGGACAAAGACTTCCGAGACAATACCGCCTTCCAGGTTTTGCACTTTTTGCAGGCGCGATGACGGAATGGCGCGGCCATCGCCGCGCGTCACTTCATCAATATCGGCCAGCGCAGCCCAGGTCAGCATAACGACAAAGAACGCCAGAATCGCCCACAGGGTGATGCGCACCACGCGCGGGGAGTCGTCGAGAAGGGCTTTGTTCACTTCGTTAGCAGCAAAGGTGGAGGTATTTTTATCGCCAAACAGCCACTTCATCAGGCGGCTAAGCAGGTTACCGGTTTGCATGGATTTGCCCCTTTTTCAGTGCGTTCATCACGCTTTCTTTCGGGCCATCAGCGATGATCTTGCCGTTGTCGAGGATGATCAGGCGATCAACCAGCGTCAACAGCGACGCGCGGTGGGTCACCAGCAGCAGCGTTTTATTGCTGACGATGGGCGTGAGCGCTTTTTTGATCAGGTCTTCGCTGGTGTTATCCATCGAACTGGTGGGCTCATCCATTAACAATATTGGCGGGTCGAGCAGGAGCGCGCGGGCGAGGGCAACCGCCTGACGCTGGCCGCCGGAGAGGTTCATCCCGCGTTCGCCAACCTGCATGTTGTAGCCGGAAGGGTGGCGGCGGGCAAATTCATGAACGCCAGCAATAGTTGCCGCACGGATCATGGTTTCTTCATCGACGTAGCTGGCGCCGGTTAACAGGTTATCGCGCAGCGTGCCGCTGAACAGGTGGATATCCTGCGGCGCGTAGCCAATATTGTGGCGAATATCGTTGACGTCGAGCTGACGGGCATCGATGCCGTCAATCAGCACCGTACCGGCATCCGGCTGATAAAACCCAACCAGCAGCTTCGCCAGCGAGCTTTTTCCCGAACCGCTGCGGCCAATAATCCCCACTTTTTCACCGGGGGCAATCTTCAGTGAAATCCCGTTCAGCGAGACAAACTGGTTTTGCGGATAGCGGAACGAGACATCATAGAACTCCAGTGCGCCTGAGAGTGTCTCGCGCTTCAGCGGGACTTCATCGCTGTGCGTTTCCTGCTCCAGGTCCATCATGCTGTCAATGGTGGCCTTGGTCATTTTGGCGCGCTGATAGCGAGTGATTAACCCACACAGTTGGCCAACCGGCATCATTGCGCGACGTTGCAGCAGGTAACAGGCAATCAGGCCGCCCATGCTGAGGTTACCGGCGATAATCCAGTACACCCCGGCGACGATAATCACCACGCCACTAAACTGTTGCAGCCAACTGGTGAAGTTGACGGCAATGTAAGAGAGCGATTTAACCCGCAGCTCCAGCTTGCTCAGGCTGCCAATCACCTGTTCCCACTGATACTGCCGCTCGCTTTGCGCGTTGTTAACCTTGATGGCGTCCAGTCCCGTCAGGGTTTCAACCAACATGGCCTGGCGTTCATTGGCCAGGCGATAGGTTTTTTTCACCTGCGCCAGCAGCGGGCGCTGGAGCATCCAGTTCACCAGTACGGCAATCGGGTACGCCAGAATGGGGATAAACACCAGCGGGCCGCCGATAATGCCGATGACCAGTAAAATAATCAGCGTAAAGGGCAGGTCAATTAGCGCGGTCAGGGTCAGCGACGAAAGGAAATCGCGAACGGATTGATACTCCTGGAAGTTCTGCGCAAAGCCGCCCACGCGGCTGGGGCGTAGCTTCATTTTCATGCCCAGCAGTCGTTCGAAAAGCGCCGCCGACACGATAAGATCGGTCTTTTTACCGGCCAGATCGAGGCAAATGCCGCGCAAAATCTTCAGAACGAAATCAAACGCAAAGGCGATGGTAATCCCGATTGCCAACATCCATAACGTGGCGGTCGCCTGATTGGGTACCACGCGGTCATAGACGTTCATCACGAACAGCGGTGTGGCAAGCGCGATCAGGTTGACCAGGAAACTGGCGACAACGGAATCGAGATAGAGAAACTTCGACAGCTTCAGCGTGTCCTGGAACCAGGATTTTGTTCGCGGGATAGAGGCGTTCGGCTGGGTATCGAATTCATGTTCCGGCTGGATAAATATCACCTGACCGCTGTAGTCGGCTGCCAGTGTTTCCCGCGCGACGGTGATTTCACCGCCCCGGGTCTCTGCTGACAGCAGGCGGGCGCGTTGCTGATCGTCCCAGCCAATGAGCACTGCCGCCTGCGAATTCTTCAGTATTAAAATCGCGGGCAACGAGATAGCCGAGATGGCATCCAACGGGCGCTGAATGACTCTGGCTTTTAACCCGGCCCGCTGGGCAGCGCGCGGAAAGGTGCTTTTAGTGAGACGATTTTCCTCCAGGGGAAGGCCGGCGGTCAGCGCATTGCGGCTGGTGATGATGTTATGAAGCTGACAGACAACCAGTAAACAATCCAGCAGCGGGTCATCGTGGCTGTGCTGAGGATCGTAGCGGGTGCTGTTATTTTCCGGAGAAGAGTGACCAACTGAATCAGTTTGAGGTGCCATCGTCTGACCTTACATAAACGAAAAATCGCAGGGCGCATACAAACGGAACTCTTCAATAAGGTTGAAGTTTTCCGTCTGTACGCCTGTGGGGATCCCCCCATACATCCCTGGGTCGTTACTTCAATTCCGGCAGGTCGACTTTCGACGTTTTCATTTCTTCCACCGGTTGAGCGGCGGAAGGAGCCGGAATATTGAGTTCTTTTAACAGTTCACCTGTACGGGCGTTAATGCGGTAGTGTGTAAACATCTCGACGTATTGCAGTTCCACGTAGCGGCGCTGCGCGCTGAACACTTCGTTTTCACTGTCGAGCATATCCAGCAGTGTACGGTCACCGAGACTGAACTGTTCCTGATAGGCGGTACGCACGACCATGCTGCGGTCAGCATAATCTTTCGCAATAGGCACCTGTTGTTTCGCGTTCACCAGGGCGTTCCAGGCGAGGCGCAACTCTTCATTGAGCTGACGCAGCGCATTCTTTTTCACATCCTGCGCTTCCTGCATTTTGTAGGCGTAGGAGGTGAGTTGTGCCTGATCGCTGCCGCCATTAAACAGGTTGTAGCGCATGCGCACCATCGCCTGCCACTCCTGATCGTGGCCGCGCGTACCGTCAACGTTATTGTCCATCCGGCGTCCAACATCGACATCCACGCTTGGGTAGAAGCGAGATTTCGCCGCTTCATACTGCTGACGAGTGGCTTCCACATCGGCATCGGCTTGTTTCAGCAGCGGGCTGTTATCCATCATCACTTTCTTTGCATCATCCAGCGAGGCCGGGATTTTTGACGGCTGCGGGTTGGAGAGGTCGGTCGCTTCACGGCCTACCACGCTCGAGTAATTGGCGCGGGCGTCTTCGAGATTGGTTTGCTCCGTCAGCAGATTGTTACGCGCCTGCGCCAGCCGCGCTTCAGCCTGCTCATAGTCCGCCTGACGGCCAACGCCCTGCTCGGTGCGCAGGCGGATTTGGTCGAAGATGCGTTCGTGGTTTTTCAGGTTATCTTCCGCCAGCCTGACCATTTTCTCCTGCATCAGAACGTTGAGATAGCTCTGGATGGCGGTCAACGCGGTGCTTTCTGCGGTATTCATCACCGTGAACGCGCGCGAGTTGACGGTCGCTTTCTGACGCGCCACTTCGCTGGTCGTGGCAAAGCCGTTAAACAGATTCTGGCTCAGGTTGATGCTCGATTCGCTGCGGTGCAAATCGCGCAGGTGATCGCCCGAGGCGCGCGTGGTGGCGTTATCGGTTTGCTCCCAGCCGGTGCCGGCAGAGACATCCAGCGTAGGCAGATAACCGCCTTTGGCCGCTTTTAAATCCTCATCGGCAGAATGCCGACTATTGATGGAGCCGCTAATTTGCGGATGCGTAATCAGCGTTTCTTTTACAGCCTGCTCAAGCGTCGTCGCGCAGGCATACCCTGACGTCAATAATGAAAGCGTTAATCCGAAAGCGATCTGATCGCGGTAGTGCATTTTATTGTCCTTATCGTTTCTAAAATTCTCCGGCCTGAGCGCTTTCCTTGCCGGAGACCTTGCCCACTCTCCGCATGTGCGTTTTGGGCAGAATCAGCCCCTCGCGCGTATCGGCTACGAGAGGCTTACCGTGGTCAGGAATCGGTATCGGGTTTGGCGATTAAGTTATCGACGTGCGCGTCGTCCCCTCCAGTATAGGTATCGTTTCCGTCCGCCGCCGAATCCGCCGAGACGATTTGATCGGTCGCATTGCTGCTTTCGGCACTTACGTCGGCCACAGGCAGCAGTTTGCCCAGGTCGTCGTCGCTGCTTTCATCGTGGATAATATCGCTGAAATTGAGCGGCTCTTCACTGCTGAGCGTTGTGGCGCTGGCCGGGCTATCGCCGTGATCGGCGTCGCTGTTGTCCGTTGCGATCTCGGCGACATTTGCGGTGACCGTCTGACTTTCTCCTGTGGAGGCGTCTTCGCCGCCCACAAGGTTGCTTAACGAGATCTCTGTGGCGTTGTCAGTCGTGGCCGCAGGTGTCGCATCATTTGGCGTTGATGTGCTATCGGCGGCGGTGTCTGTTTGCGTCAGATAGAGATCTTCACTATCGATAAGCGAGGCTTGAGAGTTATCTGCCTCACTGCTCTCGGTTTGCGTATCGTCACCGCTAGCCGCCGTGTCATTTTCCGCGACCGACGCGTGCATGTCTGCACTATTGTCCGTTTCCTGACTTGTGGCATCGTGATGGGTTGATTGATCGTCAACCAGCTCGCTGGACGTCACAGCTACACTTTGCGTTGCATCCGTCGTTTCGCTTTGCGACTGCGTATCGTGCGTCGTATCGCTATCGTTGGTGTCATGATGTTCATCGGCGGAGGTGGTCAGCACATCTGCATCATGACTCTCCTGCGTTGTTGACGTATCCGCATCACTGCCAGAGAGCGTAATGCTGTGGTGATCGTCGCTGACGGCGATATCCCCGCTGTCGTGATGTTCGCCGTTGACGCTGGTCTCAATATCCACCTTCACGTCATCCAGATTGACCTGGTTGTCGGTGGTCAGCGTGATATTGGCGTTCAGATTGGTGGTGTCATCGACGTCGATCACCACGTGGCCGTCGGCATCGACGGTGTACGTCTGGCCGTTATATTCAATCGTACCCTGCGGCAGGCCGGAGAGCGTAATGGACGTTATCTGGTCGTGCTCGCCGCCACCGTTGACGGACGCATCCAGCGACAGCTCGTAATGCCAGGAGGTTTTACTTTCCGGCGCATTAGGGTCCCAGCCCTGGCCGCCGTCAGAGGAGGTGACGTCCGAGATTGAGTTCGAACCCTGAACGATGGTTTTGCCGCCGATGGTGATTGTGACGTTATCGACATAGTTAATATTGCCGTTAACGTTCGCCGGGCCTTTATCGGCATGCCAGCCTTGCCCATCATCCTGCACATAGATGGTGTCACGCGCATCGCCATTTGCCCCGGAGGCAGAGGTTGTATTGCCTTTAACTGAGTTCAGGTCGCGGAAGTTTCCGTCCTGCCAGTAGCCGCTGCCTTCGTGAACGAGGAAGACATCACTGTGGCTTTCGTCACCCGATGGGTTGCCGTTGGTATAGACCTTAATTTGATCTTTCGGGATTTGATCGGAGACGCGACCTGCTTCGATATCCCCTTCGGTGATCCACAGAATCACGTTTTCACCGATGGCGACAATATTGCCATTTTCATCCACGTCGTAGCCGTTGGGATCGTCACTGCCGCCGTTGATTTCGGTGACCTTCGAAGATTCCGTACCGCTGAAATCGACTTCTAAGGTGATGGAGTGATCGGCGTCAGAATCGGAATCAGCATCGCTGTCGGAGTCGGAGTCGGAGTCGGAGTCGCTGTCCGAGTCAGCATCGCTGTCGGAGTCGGAGTCGCTGTCCGAGTCAGCATCGCTGTCGGCGTCGGAGTCGCTGTCCGAGTCGGAATCACTGTCAGAGTCTGAATC
>NZ_VTZO01000003.1:152894-153348 GCF_008369545.1 Pseudocitrobacter sp. 73
TCCGAATCGGAATCGCTGTCGGAATCTGAGTCGCTGTCCGAATCGGAGTCACTGTCGGAATCGGAGTCGCTGTCGGAATCTGAATCGCTGTCGGAATCTGAGTCGCTGTCGGAATCTGAGTCGCTGTCGGAATCGGAGTCGCTGTCCGAGTCGGAGTCGCTGTCCGAGTCGGAGTCGCTGTCAGAGTCGGAGTCACTGTCAGAATCGGAGTCACTGTCCGAATCGGAGTCGCTGTCGGAATCTGAATCGCTGTCAGAATCCGAGTCGCTGTCCGAATCTGAATCACTGTCAGAATCAGAGTCGCTGTCGGAATCGGAGTCGCTGTCGGAATCAGAGTCGCTGTCGGAATCCGAGTCGCTGTCGGAATCTGAATCGCTGTCAGAATCAGAGTCGCTGTCGGAATCGGAGTCGCTGTCGGAATCAGAGTCGCTGTCCGAATCGGAGTCGCTGTCGG
>NZ_VTZO01000030.1:0-6363 GCF_008369545.1 Pseudocitrobacter sp. 73
GGGTTGAGAAGCGGTGTAAGTGAACGGGAGTGGCCATGTTTTACGGCAGTGAGAGCAGAGATAGCGCTGATGTCCGGCGGTGCTTTTGCCGTTACGCACCACCCCGTCAGTAGCTGAACAGGAGGGACAGCTGATAGAAACAGAAGCCACTGGAGCACCTCAAAAACACCATCATACACTAAATCATTAAGTTGGCAGCATCACCGATTTTTTAAACATATAAAATACCATCAATGAAGTGATTAAGAAGTTATAGAGTAACAGAGAATTAATAAGATTCTTTTCTCTGAGACGCCAGAATATTTGTTCTGGCGTCTGATTTTGAGTTTATTTGACTAATGAAAATAGATCATTGAGTGATTCGCTCATCGACGGATGAGTAAATATCTGATCGCGTAATATGCTATAAGGCAGCCCGGCATCCATCACCATTTTCACTATATTGATCATCTCGTGGGAGTCAATACACAGCAGTGATGCTCCTAATATACGTTGGGTTTTATTATCAACAATCGCTTTTAATACCCCACGGGTATCGTTCATCACTCTGGCGCGCGGAATTGCAGCTACAGGCAATGTCACCACCTGAATATCAGCACCACTCTCTCTGGCTTGTTCTTCTGTCATACCAACCCTGGACAGGGGCGGTGTCATAAATACGGAATAAGGCACATTTTTCCGATCATCAGTACTACGTTTGCCTTCACCCAGTAACTCATCACGTACAATGCGGTAATCATCCAGTGATATGTAAGTAAATTGCAGCCCGCCGGTAACATCTCCCATCGCCCAAATATTGTCTGCGGTGGTATGTAATCGCTTGTCAACGACAATTGCCCCGCGCTCGTTTACTGCGATACCGGCATTTTCTGGATGTAACGAAGCGGTAGCCGGTTGACGACCGGAAGCTATTAACAGTGCATCCACCGCCAGTTGGGCGTGCTCGCTATGCACTTGCACTTGATTTTCATGGTGACTGATTCGCTCCACATGGGCATTGAGGATAATATCGACGCCCTGATCGCGTAAAATCGTCGCGATATTATCAGCAATATCCCGATCTTCCCGAGGCAAAAACAGCGAAGCTGCCTCTAAAATGGTTACTTTGCTGCCAAAATTAGCGAACATAGAGGCGAACTCAACGCCAATATATCCGCCGCCCAAAATACCTAAATGCCCAGGCAATTCTTTTAGATTAAGTAATCCGGTGCTGTCATATACACCAGGCGTGGTGGTAATTCCAGGAATTGGCGGAACCACGGCTTGTGCACCGGTATTAATAAAAATTTTCTCGCCATGAATCTCCAAATTTCCCTCAGGCCGATGAACACGCAGGCTATGATTATTGATAAACTCCGCCTGGCCGTCGATCACGTCGATATTGGGCATATCCGCAAGATTATGAAAATTCTTATTACGTAAAAAATTAACCACTTCATTTTTACGCTGTATGGCACGGACAAAATCTGTGTGCTGCTGTGCGTCATGAACCAATGTTTTGGTTGGGATACAGCCGATATTAATACAGGTCCCGCCATACATTGCATTTGATTGTTCGATGAGAGCCACACGCCAACCTGCTTTTGCCAGCGTGACGGCTAATGTTTTTCCAGCCTTGCCAAAACCAATAATAACTGCCTGATATTTATTCATGATGATTTCCTGTCGAAACGCGTTCATTTGACATCATGACTATAGACGCAAAAGGTGATGCTGCCAACTTACTGATTTAGTGTATGATGGTGTTTTTGAGGTGCTCCAGTGGCTTCTGTTTGGCTTTGTTGAATAAATCGAACTTTTGCTGAGTTGAAGGATCAGATCACGCATCTTCCCGACAACGCAGACCGTTCCGTGGCAAAGCAAAAGTTCAAAATCACCAACTGGCCCACCTACAATAAAGCCCTCATCAACCGTGGCTCCATAACTTTCTGGCTGGATGATGAAGCTATTCAGGCCTGGTATGAGTCGGCAACGCCTTCATCACGGGGAAGACCTCAGCGCTATTCTGATCTCGCCATCACCACCGTTCTGGTCATTAAACGCGTGTTCAGGTTGACCCTGCGGGCTGCACAGGGTTTTATTGATTCCATTTTTACACTGATGAATGTTCCGTTGCGCTGCCCGGATTACACCAGTGTCAGCAAGCGCGCAAAGTCGGTTAATGTCAGTTTCAAAACGCCCACCCGGGGTGAAATCGCGCATCTGGTGATTGATTCCACCGGGCTGAAGGTCTTTGGTGAAGGCGAATGGAAAGTCAAAAAACATGGCCAGGAACGCCGCCGTATCTGGCGAAAGTTGCATCTGGCAGTTGACAGCAACACACATGAAATCATCTGTGCAGACCTGTCGCTGAACAATGTGACGGACTCAGAAGCCTTCCCGGGTCTTATCCGGCAGACTCACAGAAAAATCAGGGCAGCATCGGCAGACGGCGCTTACGACACCCGGCTCTGTCACGATGAACTGCGGCGTAAGAAAATCAGCGCGCTTATCCCGCCCCGAAAAGGCGCGGGTTACTGGCCCGGTGAATATGCAGACCGTAACCGTGCTGTTGCGAATCAGCGGCTGACCGGGAGTAATGCGCGGTGGAAATGGACAACAGATTATAACCGTCGCTCGATAGCGGAAACGGCGATGTACCGGGTAAAACAGCTGTTCGGAGGTTCACTGACACTGCGTGACTACGATGGTCAGGTTGCAGAGGCTATGGCCCTGGTACGAGCGCTGAACAAAATGACGAAAGCAGGTATGCCTGAAAGCGTGCGTATTGCCTGAAAACACAACCCGCTACGGGGGAGACTTACCCGAAATCTGATTTATTCAACAAAGCCGGGGAGAGCATGAAAATGATGGATATGAGCGGTCACGATCAGGCCGCAATGTCCCATGAAATGATGCAAAACGGCAATTCTGCTGCCCATCAGGACATGGCTGAAATGCATAAAAAAATGATGAAATCCAAACCTGAGAACACCCAAGAAACTGCTAAGCCATTTTCCGAAATGAACGAGCATGAGAAAGCCGCTGTTGTGCATGAGAAGGCGAATAATGGTCTATCTTCCGTTATTCATCAGCAGCAGGCTGAAAAGCATCGCAGCCAGATCACCCAGAATTAACCCGCAGCTCCACTTGTCAGACCCTCATTTGACGCCGAAGTCACTGGCTTACGCTCCCGTCCGGGAGCGTTTTTTTCCCATATATCAAACTTTAACTCTGAAGAGGTGGAAGTATCTGACCAACACTGTCACGTAACGCCAGATAACTACAAAAACACCTCAGGTGAACGTAAGCGTTAAGTGAGCGCCGTATTGACGGCTATTTATTGGTGAGATCTACGTTCCATGGCAGCAGTTCGGCCACTTTGTTGATGGGCCACTCCGGCAATACGCTCAGGATATGGCGAAGGTAACCCTCTGGATCGATACCGTTCAGCCTGCACGTTCCGATCAGACCATACAGCAGGGCACCACGTTCACCACCATGATCACTGCCGAAGAAGATGTAGTTTTTCTTGCCCAGACAGACCGCTCGTAGCGCGCGCTCAGCAGCGTTATTATCCGGCTCTGCCAGACCATCATCGCAGTAGTAACACAGGGCATCCCACTGGTTCAGTGCATAAGCGAACGCCTCGCCTAACCGGGATTTTTTCGACAGAGTGGCACTTTTCTCCACCAACCAGTCATGCAGGGATATCAGCAACGGTTAACTTCGGGACCGTCTGGCGGCCAGCCGCTGAGATGCCGGAAGGCCGCGTATTTCCTCTTCTATCGCGTATAACTCACTGATGCGCTTCAGAGCCTCCTCTGCTGTGGCCGTCCGGGTGCTGATATAGACGTCATGGATTTTGCGCCGCGCATGAGCCCAGCATGCCGCTTCTGTCAACGGGCCACCTTCACGCTCTGCGCTGAACAACCTGTCGTACCCTGCGAAGGCATCTGCCTGCAGCACGCCATGATAGTGCCGAAGATGTTGCTGAGGGTGTTTCCCCTGTCGGTCCGGTGAGAAGGCGAACCATGCCGCTGGCGGATCTGATGAACCCGCGCTTCTGTTATCACGGACATATGTCCAGATACGCCCGGTTTTCGTCTTCTTTCTGCCCGGCGCCAGCACGGGCACCGGAGTGTCATCCGTATGCAGTTTGCGGCAGTCCATCACGTAGTGGTAGAGGGCTTCATCCAGCGGGGCCATTAACCGGCAGCACGCATCCACCCAGTTGGAGAGCAGCGCACGACTCAGATCCACACCCTGACGGGCAAAGATTTCGCACTGGCGATACAGCGGCAGGTGTTCACAGTATTTGGCCGTTAACACGCGGGCCAGCAGACCCGGCCCGGCGATGCCCCGGTCGATAGGACGTGAGGGCGCTGGCGCTTCAACGACGCAGTCGCATCGGGTACAGGCCTTTTTCACCCTGACCGTGCGGATCACTTTCAGGGCGCTGGAGACCAGCTCCAGTTGCTCCGCGCTGACTTCGCTGAGATAGGCCATATCACTACCGCAACCAGGACAGCTGGTTTCAGCTGGCTCCAGTCTGTTTATTTCGCGGGGAAGATGTTCCGGTAACGGGCGACGATGACGGGACTGGCGCAACTGACGCGGAACCTGCTGATCATTGTCCCGGCCGTTGTAACGATCGCTTTGCTGCTCCTGCTGTTTCAGCAGGGCTTCGGCTTCTTCGACCTGCCGGCGTAGCTTTTCTGAACGGGTACCGAACAGCATTCGGCGCAGTTTTTCTATCTGAGCCCGCAGATGTTCTATTTCACGCTCTTCGTTCTCTATTTTCTCTTCTGCGCGGGCCAGCGCTGAACGCAGGAACGACTCAGTCTCAGCAACGAGACTGAGCTGGCTGTCTTTCTGGCGAAGCGCGTCTTCCAGCGCAGCGATACGGGCGAGATAGTCCTGACTCATGACCCCATTTATAATGCGGTCATGCGCTTTTTACAACATCGTCAGTGAGTTAAGGCGTGCAGTTTTAGGTTTCCGCCAGTCCAGCTTATCGAGGAGCATGGCGAGTTGTGAGCGGGTGATGGCGATTTTGCCGTCGCGTACAGCAGGCCAGACGAACTGTCCCTCTTCCAGACGTTTGGTAAACAGACACAGACCGTCAGCATCAGCCCAGAGGATCCTCACGGTGTCACCTTTACGACCACGGAAGATAAACAGGTGGCCGGAGAACGGATTGTCATCAAGAACATGCTGGACCAGTTCGCCCAGACCATTGAAGGACTTACGCATATCGGTGACCCCGGCAACCAGCCAGATACGAGTGCCTGACGGTAAGGGTATCATCGGCTCCTCCCGCTCAGCTCGCGGATCAGCGTTTTCAGAAGTGCAGGTGATAAATCCCCGGACAGACGCAGGCTGGCACCGCCGACAGTCACCTCGCATGTCATGGCCTCGCGGCAGGCTGGAGCGGCGGGTTCATAGTGCGGCTCAGCATGGTGTGACAGGACCATATCAGGCAGGACAACGGGGATAACAGAGTCTTGCTCTCTGATTGACCGTTGTATTTCATCGGGCAGAAGATGTCTGTAACGCTGGCGCCAGGTAAACAGCAGATTGTCATTAATTCCATTATCCCGCGCCAACCGGGCAACACAGGCTCCAGGCTGATATGAAGTGGTTTACTGAATTTGGCCACCTGAACAGAGGTGATATGCTCACCTCAGAACAACACAGGTGTCATAATGAAAAAAAGAAATTTCAGCGCAGAGTTTAAACGCGAATCCGCTCAACTGGTCGTTGACCAGAACTACACCGTGGCAGATGCAGCCAGCGCTATGGATGTCGGCCTTTCCACAATGACGCGATGGGTGAAACAATTACGTGATGAACGGCAGGGCAAAACACCAAAAGCCTCCCCCATTACCCCGGAACAAATTGAAATCCGTGAGCTCAGGAAAAAGCTACAACGTATTGAAATGGAAAATGAAATATTAAAAAAGGCTACCGCGCTCTTGATGTCAGACTCCCTGAACAGTTCTCGATAATCGGGAAACTCAGGGCGCGTTATCCTGTGGCCACTCTCTGCCATGTGTTCGGGGTTCATCGCAGCAGCTACAAATACTGGAAAAACCGTCCTGAAAAGCCAGACGGCAGACGGGCTGTATTACGCAGTCAGGTACTTGAACTGCATGGCATCAGCCACGGCTCTGCCGGAGCAAGAAGCATCGCCACAATGGCAACCCAGAGAGGTTACCAGATGGGGCGCTGGCTTGCTGGCAGACTCATGAAAGAGCTGGGGCTGGTCAGTTGCCAGCAGCCGACTCACCGGTATAAGCGTGGCGGTCATGAGCACGTTGCTATCCCGAATCATCTTGAGCGACAGTTCGCCGTAACGGAACCAAATCAGGTGTGGTGCGG
>NZ_VTZO01000031.1:0-12681 GCF_008369545.1 Pseudocitrobacter sp. 73
GGGAGTGACCATCTCATTAATTATCCCACGCTAAGACTGTTTTTTGTACAAAGCGGTATCGACTGTACGTAATGAGCGGTATTTTCCGGATCCCAGCTTAAGATTATTACGCCAGACGTAATCTCCACTCAGATTGATATGTTCCCAGCCCAGGGGAGAAAGATGAGAGACCAGTTGCTCATTTATCGGGATACCCTTTCGTTTTAGTGACTCAATAGCTCTTTCTATATATACCGTGTTCCACAACGTGATCGCTGCTGTCAGTAATGTCAGCCCGCTGGCGCGATAACTCTGATTCTCCAGCCCACGATCCCTTATTTCACCCAGACGGTGCAAAAAGACCGCTCGCGCAAGGGCATTACGGGCCTCACCCTTATTCAGCCCCGCCTGCACGCGTCGGCGCAGACCGGGATCACGGAACCAGTCCAGCATAAATAGTGTCCGTTCGATGCGGCCAATCTCTCTCAGCGCTTTGGCAAGTCCATTCTGTTTTGGGTAACTGGCTAACTTTTTCATCATCAGTGATGCGGTGACTGTCCCCTGCTTAATCGAGGTTGCCAGGCGCAATACCTCATCCCAGTGCGACTCAATGTCTTTGATATTTAGGCAGGTTGTTGATATGACAGACTGAAGCCCCGGATAGCGCTCGGCCTTTCCATGAATAAACAGCCGCTTGTCATGAAGATCACGGATCCTTGGCGCAAAAGCGAATCCCAGCAGGTGCATCAGGGCGAAAACATGTTCAGTGAAGCCTGCGGTATCGGTGTAATGCTCGGTAATTTCCAGATCGCTTTCATGGTACAGCAGGCCATCAAGCACGTGGGTTGAGTCGCGCACCCGGCTGATCACTTTGGCGTAGAACGGGCTGTATTGGTCTGAGATATGCGTATAAATCTGCACGCCCGGCTCCTGACCATATTTAAGATTGACCTGACCGGCATAACGTCCGTGACTGCCTACCCGAAAGTTCTGCCCGTCTGACGACGATGTTGTCCCGTCGCCCCAGAATGCGGCCAGAGGCCGCTCTTTCTGTGCGTTGACCAGCTCGGCCAGTGCCGCTGAATAAGTTTCATCCCTGATGTACCATGCCTGAATACCTTCGAGTGACGATCTTGTGGCCCCAGGGCAGGATTCCGCCATTTTTGTCAGCCCAAGGTTGATGCCGTCAGCCAGAATGGTGGTCAGCAACAGTCTTCCGTCTTTTGGTCTGACGTTATTATTTTTGAGGTGCGCGAAGTGACGCGTAAATCCCGTCCAGCTATCAACTTCTTCCAGTATCTCCGTAATTTTCGGATGGGGAAGCATGCCATAGACCAAATCTGCAAAGGGCGAAACACCTGAAGGAACGCTGTTCTCCAGTGGAGTGATTTTTACGCCTTTATCTGAGATATCTACATCGGGCAAATCACCGGCAAGCGCCATCGCGTTAACTTCTTCCAGCCGAGATGCAAGAAGAGTCATACGGGCCTGAAGGTATGCCTGGCTATCGGTCTGAACGGCCAACTGTAACTGGTCATTATGTCGGGATTTCTCAAACTCAGCAGTCGGGATGAGATAATCATCAAAATTTTTGTAGCGGCGCGATCCTTTTACCCAGATATCACCGGAACGTAATGCACCCTTGAGTTCATTCAGTACGCAAAACTCGTAGTACTTGCGGTCGATGCCTGAAGGCGTGAGCACCAGTTTTCGCCAGCTTTCAGGGATAAACCCTGTTGGCGCTGATGGCGGCACTTTACGAAGTTGTTTACGGTACATTTCCGTTATGGTGTCCAGCGCATCGCTGAGCGCCTGCGCCGCAGGTGTCGCCATGAACTGCAATGCTGACAGCATACGCGGGGCATATTTACGCAACGTACTGTATTTTTCGGTGATCAGATGAAGCGCGTCGAAATTGCCCTTACGGGAAAGAAACCGCGTTTCTTCCACGCTGTTGATGAATTCCTGCCAGGGAAGGACATCTTCTATTGCAGTCCAGGGATCTTCCCCGGATTCTCTGGCGTTAAGTAACGCCTGCCCGACGGTAACGTACTGCTTCAGCTTGCTCTGAATAAGCTTTCTCGTTTGCTGGAGCCGTTCGGCCTGCGTGCGTTTTGCCCTGCTGAACAGACTACCCAGGATACGCTCGTGCAGATCAATCACTTCGTCAGTCAGGGTGGCCCTGGCCTCTGTTATTATACAAACCAGCGTAGCGTAACGTCTGACATCGGTGAATTTTGCCAGGTCCCTGCTGCTCATTTTCCGGCCCTCACGCGCCAGTTTAAGCAACCTGTTCTGGTGAACGGAAAGTGCAATACCATCAGGCAACCCCAGCGCAGCGATGGAATTAAGCCGGTCGATATGTTGCAGCACATTTTTACCGTTTATTTTACCCGGAGGCTGTAGCAGCCATGCCAGACGGGAAGGTTGTTCACCCTCTGATATGAGCAGGCTGTCGAGTGCTGATTTATGCTGCTTTTCCAGTTGCGCGGTAAGTGTCGAAAATACCGATCTGTTAGCGAGCGTGACGACTTCGGCAAGCGTCCGTTCGATCACTTCAACAGAAGGGAAAATAACATTATTGTTATGTAGCCAGCTGAGCATTTCTTCCGCCAGCATAAATCCTTTGTCAGTTCGCATGGCATAGGGGTGCAGATGACGGATACAGTCTTTTTGCATTGACCGGCTGAACGGGGATAGTTCCAGGTAGCGATAAAGTTCGGTCAGATGTTCCCAGCGGGTTTGCTCTCTGGATGCATATTCCGGCCATAAATCAGGCTGAAGTTTCAGTCGGGAAGCAACCCTGGATACAACGCCATTGTGAGGAGCACTGCTTTTGTCCGGAATAAATCCAGGTCCACGCAGATAACAGAGTAATACAGCAAAGCCCAGGCGATTCGCTGGCCTTCGGTGCTTATTAATGAGCGCAATATCCGGTTCGTTCAGAAAACACATTCGGGTCAGAATAATTTCATCATCTGGTATAACCAGTAAGCGTTCCTGCTCTTCGCTGCTCAGTATCTGTCGCCGTGGCATAAATGCCTCCCTCGCGTATAGTTTTCATCTGTTATTTGTTCGCTGTGACCGAAACCGGTCGGTTTCGTACACCACTTACAGCACATGTCCGAAACTTAGTGAAATTAATTTCGGACACACGTTATAATTCGGACATCCATTTCGTACGGAAAGTTTCCCATGTCACGTGTTTTTGCCTACTGCAGGGTCTCAACTCTGGAACAGACCACAGAAAACCAGCGTCGTGAAATTGAAGCGGCGGGTTTTGCCATCAGATCCCAACGACTTATTGAGGAGCATATCAGTGGCTCGGTTGCTGCCAGCGAACGCCCCGGATTTATCCGGTTGCTAGATCGCATGGAAAATGGGGATGTACTGATTGTCACCAAACTTGACCGTCTGGGTCGTAATGCGATGGATATCCGAAAAACAGTAGAGCAACTGGCGGCTTTAGATATTCGCGTTCATTGTCTCGCACTCGGAGGCGTTGACTTGACCAGTCCGGCCGGAAAAATGACTATGCAGGTAATTTCTGCTGTAGCGGAGTTTGAGCGGGATTTGCTGCTTGAGCGAACGTATTCAGGTATTGCGAGGGCAAAAGCGGCTGGAAAACGCTTCGGTCGCCCCCCCATCCTGAGCGAGGAACAAAAGCAAACAGTGACAGAGCGCCTAAATGCTGGCATCAGTATCAGTGCTATTGCCCGGGAATTTAATACCACCCGCCAGACTATCCTTCGGGTAAAGGCTGGATTGCTGCAAGAGTGAGCGGCTGGGAAGATTATAAAAAAATCAAATGGTTATTATGAAATAAAACAGCCTGCTGGGTTCTTTTCCCCCTATTTTTTATAAAAGAGTAGACAAAAGAGGTTCGCGACACTAATCTACCAACTAGATGATTGGTGCTGGTTACACCAGCTATACCTTTTATCAAGAAATTACAGGAGCCATTATGTCTACTACCGTTAAACCTTCTGCAGACGCAGCTGCGATCCACAATACCCGTGAAGCAGTTCGCAGCCAGCCTGGCCTGGGTAACCTGACTTTCCAGATGAAAGCCCGTTCCAGCGGCGGATTAACCGTTCGCACAGAGACCGGCGCCACAATCCAGAACGGCGTTATCGATACCAGCCGTGTGGGGAAATTTTCTAATATCGGTGATGAACCCGCAGGTTTACTCGGCACCGATACCGGCATGAGCCCGACTGAATACATCATGCAGGCGCTGGCTGGCTGTTATACCGCCACCCTTACCATGATGGCTGCTGAAAAAGGGATCGACCTGGACGGTATCGAGCTGGATCTTAATTTCGATATCAACCTCAACGGCTTCCTTGGGCTGGACAGCAACGTGCGTAAAGGTGCGAAATCTATTCGCGTCGATGTTCACCTTACGAGCAAGACCGCCAGTCGCGAGGAGTTAGAAGCGCTGGTCAGCGAAATGCAAAAGAATTCGCCAATCCACGATACTCTGGCTAATCCGGTTGAAATGATTACACGCCTGGCGTGATGTCAGAGATGTAATGCTGCCATTCAGAATGCAGGATGGCAGTGACGTTCAGCTCTGCACGATACTGAGTCAGTGATACAACTTGCTACGGAAAAATAGCAACAATATAATCTATCAACTAGTAGATTATATGGAGTAATTATGACAACCATGACACGGGAACGGCTGCTCAGCGAAGCAGAACACCTGATGCGCGAAAAAGGGTATTCAGTATTCAGCTATGCTGATTTATCAAAAATAGTGGGTATCACCAAGGCCAGTATTCATCACCATTTCCCGACCAAAGATATTCTGGGTGAGCAGGTGGTAATACAGGCGTTCTCTGATACACAACGCGTATTTGAGCAGATAGAGGCGACTGAGAAAAGCGCGGAGAGAAGAATTGCGGCTTACATCGATATCTTCGCGCAAAGCCATAAAGCTTCGCTACTGCCACTGTGTTGTGCGTTGTCAGCAGAGACCGCCAATCTGCCTCAGGCAATTACTGTACAGACATCACTTTATTTCGATATGCAAATCGAGTGGCTCACAAAAGTCGTCAGGGCGGGCATGGAGTCAGGTGAGTTTTCATCCCATGCCGAACCATCAGATATTGCTTTGATGATCATTAATGTCTGTGAAGGCTCAAGCGTAGTGGCGCATGCAACGGCCAGACCCGAAGTCTTCGCCAACAGCCTTAAGTATATAAAACTGCTTCTTAATACCCCTCATTCAGGAGAATGACACTATGCTGGACTGGAACAACTATCGCTCAGAGTTAATGCAACGTTTAGGCGAGTTGGGCAAACTGACCCCCGAGACCATGAAAGGCGTGGTTGCCCTGGGCAACGCAGGTAACAAAACTGACCTTTTGGGCGCAAAAGTGCGTGAACTCATTGCCCTGGCGTGCGCAGTCACAACCCACTGCGACGGCTGTATTGCTTTTCACGCCGACGCCGCTGTGAAAGCCGGTGCAACCGACGCTGAAATTGCTGAAGCGCTGGGCGTGGCGATTAACCTCAACGCTGGCGCGGCGGTCATTTATTCAGCCCGCACTCTGGATGCCGTCGGTCAGGCACGCGGTTAAGCATTAATAAATTCCACGTTAAAAGGGCATTACTGCCCTTTTTTTATGTCCGCAATAGCCTGAGCATATACCGATGCAGGTTTCACACCCGGTATGCGTTTAACTAATTGCCCTTCATGAAATATCAGCACAGACGGCAGCCCCCAGATCTCGTATTTGGTTGTCAGCACCGGCGCCTGATCTACATTGACTTTCCCCACCTGAATATCTCTATCGAGCCGGTCTGCAAACTGACTGAACATTTCTTCGCTGGCCTGACAGGGCGGACACCAGGGTGCAGAGAAACGTACCACCGATATTCCGTTGTACTGCTCTATCTGGCGGAAATTATCTTCGTTATAAGCTGTTAATGTACGCATGGTGATGACCTCGCAAAATGAGTGACAATTCAGAAATGGCTGCGTTATGACAAAAAAATACGACACAGCCATTGACCTACCTACTAGATGGTTGGTATATTGCCACCCATCAGATGTTTATGCAACTCCAGTGCGCGACGTCCAGTCGATGATACTGCCGGGCTGTGCAAATCCCTGCCGGGATACTCCTTTTTGTTTTTTGTGAGGTATACGATGAGTAAGCTTTTCACCCCCTACAATCTGTCTGGCCTGGCGTTAAAAAACCGTGTAGTCATGGCACCGATGACCCGCACCCGCACCATGAATGACGTGCCGGATGAGGTCGTGGCTTTGTACTATGCACAGCGTGCTTCTGCTGGCCTGCTCATCACCGAAGGGATGCCGGTTTCAGAAGAAGGCCGGGGTTACCTTTATACCCCTGGTATCTACAACGACGAACACGTCCAGGGCTGGCGTAAGGTGACACAAGCGGTTCACGCCAAAGGTGGCCGTATTTTCGCGCAGCTCTGGCACGTCGGCCGTATGTCTCACGTCTCTCTTCAGCCAGGCCACATAGCGCCGGTTTCAGCGGGCACCGTTCAGGCGGTCAATACCACCGTTTTTGCGCTGACCGAATCCGGAGAACCGGGCCCGGTTGTACCAAGCCAGCCACGCGCGCTGGAAACGCATGAAGTTAAACGCATCACTGCAGACTTCGTGCACTCCGCACGCCTGGCGATGGAAGCCGGCTTTGACGGCGTGGAAATCATGGCGGCAAACGGATTCATCTTTGACCAGTTCCTCAGTAGCGAACTGAACACCCGCACCGACGAATACGGCGGCTCGGTGGAAAATCGTCAGCGTTTCCTGCTGGAGACCATTGACGCCGTGGCGGAAGCCGTGGGTAACAGCCACGTTGCCGTGCGCCTGTCACCGTTCGGCCGCATTTATGACCTCGCGCCGTATGAAGGTGAAGAGCAAACCTGGTCAGCCATCACCGACGCGCTCGGTCAGCGGGAACTGGCCTACGTACACCTTTACTATCAGCCGGTGTACATCAAAGCGCCACTTCCGGAAGGCTTCCGCCGCCGTTTTCGCAACACGTTTAAAGGCACCATCATCGCTGCCGGCGGTTTTACCCGTGATATCGCAGAGCAGGCTCTGGAAGATGATGAGCTGGATCTGGTGGCATTTGGTGTGCCCTACATCGCTAACCCGGATCTGGTTGAAAGAATGCAAAACGGCTGGCCACTGGCAGAAAGTGACCGCGCCACCTACTACGGCGTCAGTGGTTCCCCGGAAAAAGGCTATACCGATTACCCGGTCTGGCAGGCGCAATAAATCCCATACGGTCGCGGTTCTCTGATAAGTGAGATCCGACCGCCCAACGTCTTTGAGGAATCATTATGCAAACGCTGAAACCCACCCTTACCATCGATATCTGGTCAGATTTGGTCTGCCCGTGGTGCTGGATTGCTAAAAAAAGATTTGAACAGGGTCTGAATCGCTTTGAATTTCGCGACCAGGTGGTGATCCGCCATCACAGCTACCGTCTGGCCGGTGGTACTCCCGCGATGCCTTTTAAGGATGCCATCGTTAAAAAGCTGGGCAGTCAGCATTCAGCGGAGCTGATGATGAATCAGGTGGGCACCGCCGGTAAATCTGAAGGTCTGATCTACAACTTCGACGGCATGATGTTTGGTGATACAGAAGATGCACACACCCTGCTGGTTGCCGCGCGTAAGGCCGGAATTGCGGACGCGGTGGAAGAACGTTTTTATCATGGCAGTATCACCGAAGGTCGCTCTCTCTTTGACCGTCAGCAGCTCGTTGCCATGGCCGTAGAAGCCGGTATGCCGAAAGCTGACGCTGAAGCCGCCCTGGAAAATGACGATTTTCGCGCCACCGTTTCCGACGATGAAGCCCACGCACAGTCTATTGGCCTCAGCGGCGTTCCGGTTTTTGTGATGAACGAAAAATATGCCATCAGCGGGGCTCAGGCAGCAGATAACTTTTTGAATGCCCTGCGTCAGGTCTGGGATGAACAGCAAACCGAATTTTCAGCCACTGCGGGTCAGACCTGCGGAACGGATGGCTGCAGTATTTAATCCGTCAACCGCCGGCAGTTTCACGCTGCCGGCAACGTCTTACCCACCAGTAATGGAGTCAGAAAATGAACACTTTTTTCAAAGGTAAAAAACTGCTCGTCGTCGGCGGTACCAGCGGCATGGGCCTGGCCGTGGCACGCATGGTACTGGAAGCGGGCGGCAGTGTCGTGCTGACCGGGAATAAAAAAGACAAAGCCGAAGCGGTGCAAAAAGAACTGAGCCCTCTGGGACCGGTTGCGGTCATCGCGGCGAACCTGATGACCGAAGAAGGTATGGAAACTATCCGTCAGGAAATTAATGCTCACCATCGCGATATCAGCCTGATGGTGAATGCCGCCGGTATCTTCATGCCCAAAGGATTTACCGAGCACAGCTTTGCCGATTATGACATGTATCTTTCGCTGAACCGAGCCACGTTCTTTATTACACAGGATGTCGTGAAGAACATGCTCGCCGCGAAGCTCGAAGGGTCTATCGTCAACGTCGGTTCGATTGGTGCTCAGGCTGCACTGGGTGACTCGCCGGCCTCGGCCTATTCAATGGCAAAAGCGGGTCTGCATGCCCTGACGCGTAATCTGGCGATTGAGCTGGCCAGCGCGGGTATTCGTGTCAACGCGGTGTCTCCCGGGATTGTTCATACGCCGATATACGAAGGCTTCATGGACAAAGCGGATATCGCAGATGCTATGAAGTCGCTGAACGATTTCCACCCGCTGGGACGCGTCGGAACTGCCGAAGATGTGGCAAACACTATTCTCTTCCTGTTGTCTGACAAAACCTCATGGGTGACGGGCGCTATCTGGGATGTCGATGCGGGCATCATGGCGGTCAGACGATAACCCCGTGACGCTGGCATAAGCCGCCCCTTAAGGGCGGCATTTTTTTGTCGCCAGACATGTCATCAGCAGGCTTCACTAAGAATATTCACGACCTGTTCATCCGTGCCTTTTGTGTTCCCGGCACAGGGTGTTATGCCGGGTTCTGACGACATCCTGACAGGACAAAACGGCCAGAGAGAAAGGGGTTATACACGATGAGGAGCCGGTATCCGCAGTACCTGTGAAATTCTTTTCATCCCTGCTGTCAGCATACTCCGTGGGCAGGCCAGATTTAACCGGATATATCCGTCCCCATTGTCGACAAACAGCAAGCCCCCTTCAAGAAGGACCCCTGACTCCCGGGCAAAATACAGCGATAAATCCTCACCTGCGGTGTCGGGCAGGTAGCGGCTAATATCTATCCAGGCCAGATATGTCCCTTCGGGGATCGAGAACCTGGTTTCGGGTAAATAGCTTTTGAGATAGTCGTGCAGGTACTGGAAATTGCCGTCAATATATTCCCTCAGATGGACAAGCCAGTCATCACATTCACTCCACGCCGCTTTGTTTGCTGCCAGGCTCAGTGGAGAGATGAACTCGTCGTGTCTGAGACGCCACTCGCTTCTGACACCGGGATCCGGAATAATGATATTTGCCAACAAATTCCCGGCCAGATTGAATGTTTTACTCGAGGACATGCAGGTAATAATGCGTGTAGAATCAGGGAAAAGAGAGGCGGCCGGTGTATGACCGATACCGCTTCGGGACAGGTCGCAGTGAATTTCGTCAGATATCACCCAGATGTCATTGGCCAGGCAAATTTCAATAATCCGCTTAAGTTCATCAGGCCGCCAGACTCGTCCGGTCGGGTTATGCGGATTACACAGGAAAAGAATTTTCACACGTAAATCGGCCTGACTGGCTTTGCGTGCAAAGTCTTCCCAGTCAGGTTCCCAGCCGCCTGCTGATTTTTTTAACGCCGAGTACACCACGCGACGCTGACTGTATTCACCCGCCTTTTTAAACGGGCCATATGAAGGCGTCATAATAAGAATACTGTCATCCATGTCGGTCAGAAGCGGGACGAGACGGTTCAGCGCGGGAATAATGCCCGGAGACAGCACAATGTCTTCCGTTTTGAAACGGTGACCATATTGTCGCTCACACCAGCTGCCAAAGATCTCATAGTATTCTTCGTCGTAGATTTTAGTGTAGCCGAGTATTTTTCTATCCAGACGGTCTCTGATGGCCTGAAGAATCGGCTCTGGTGTGGCAAAAGCCATGTCAGCAACCCAGAGGTTGATTAGCCCTTCTGCCGGATACCGCATTGCAAATTCGGACTGTCCCGAAAACAGGTATTCCCGCCAGCCGTCCACGGTGAGACTGTCTGTTTTCTCTCTGCTTACGTACTCATCAAAATCATATTTCATTTCATAAACCTGCCTTAGGTGTAGTCAGAAACGTCGACCTCAGTATTACTGTCAGTCTGATGCCGGAGCGGGAAAACTGGCTCGTGTGATTAACATAAGAGAATCATCACAACTGCATGAATTAATTGCGTTATTAAGGTTCTCTCGCCTTTGTCATCGACTGACGGGGGGATTTCTCGCGTGTCACCATCACAATGCCAGTCAGCACCGCCAGGGCAGAAAATATCGTTCTGACCGTCAGTGATTCATCCAGGAATACCACACCCCCTAGCATTGCCAGACAGGGAACGCTGAGCTGAAGGGTACTGGCGGTGATAGAGCCGAGAGAGGGTAAAAGGGTATACCACAATACATATGCACCGGCTGAGGCGGCGGCACCGGACAGCAATGACAAAGCAATGCCCGCAGCATCATAGTGACCCTGCTTCATAAACAGCAACGAAAGAGCGAGAGCCATCGGCGTGGCGAGTACAAAATTTGCCGCCGTTGAAGCCCCGGCCGCCTGGCCCGCCCTCCCCCTGACGGAATAGGCGGCCCAGGCTAATCCGGCAACGATCATCATAAGTGCACTGTAAAGCGGCGGTGCCTTCGCCCCGGGTAACAGCAGGGCAGCAATTCCTGCCAGAGCAATAACTAAACCGCAAGCCCGCATAACGGAGAGTGATTCCCCTTTAAATAATCCGTGGATCACCATCGCAAACTGTACGGCACCAAAAAGTAACAGCGCACCTGCCCCGGTATCGAGATGGATATAGGCGACAGAGAAGAGCACTGCGTACACCATGAGGTAAAATCCGCTCAGCGGACGCCACAGCGATAATGTAGTTTTTGCGTGATAAAACAAGAAAGGTGACAGGACGAGTGCACCACTGGCCAGCCTGAGGCTGCTGAATGAAAGGGGATCAATGTGGCCTCCCTGCAGGGCCAGACGGCACAGAATAGAGTTTGCAGCAAACGCCAGCATTGCCAGGGATATTTTAAGAATGAGCGCGCAATTGGCCATTCAGTGAGACCTCATAAAATTCTTGTAAACTACCATCTAGTTGGTAGCATAGCGTAAGTGATCACCGAACAGGAAGCAATAATCAGCTTTCAAACTGGAAGGTGAGGACAGGCATTCGGAATGAATTCTGTTTCACATCCCCAGTAGAGGAAGGAAAACGCGTAATGCCAGATGCAGAGCAGAAGATTATTTTTCCCTGCGATCAAACATATGAAATCAGTTTAAGACCTGGAATATCCTATGAAAAAACTAAAATTTACGTTCAAAAATGCGGCTGGTGAAGAACTGGCCGGATTGCTTGAACTTCCTGAAAATCCTAAAGCGTTTGCGCTGTTAGCTCATTGTTTTACGTGTGGCAAAGACCTCAAAGGCGCGGCGCGTATTGCGCGGAAACTGACAGAGAATGCTATCGCCGTTCTCCGGTTTGATTTTACTGGTCTGGGAAACAGCGAAGGGGATTTTTCCAACACCAACTTCTCATCCAATATTTCGGACCTGCTTTGCGCGGTAGATTATCTCCGCCGACAGTACGAAGCGCCTTCTTTGCTCATCGGCCATAGCCTGGGGGGATCGGCCATTCTGTCTATTGCCGGCGAAGTTCCTGAGGCAAAGGCCGTTGTCACCATAGGATCACCCGGAGAACTGACACACGTAAAACGTCTTTTTAAGGATGATGTTGAAAACATTAACCAGCATGGAGCCTATCCCGTTGAGCTGGCCGGGCGGGTATTTACCTTAAAGAAACAGATGCTGGACAATATTCAGGAACACAAAATCGCTCATAAGGTGTTCGCCATGAACAAGCCTCTGCTTATTTTTCATGCGACTGAAGATGATACTGTGTTAATTGAGCAGGCCGAAAAAATATTCAAAGCAGCAAAGCATCCCAAGAGTTTCATTTCGTTGGGTAAGGCGGATCACCTTCTGACTCATGCTCAGGATGCTGAATACGTTGCCGATATCATTATATCGTGGAGCGAATGTTACCTATAAACAGAGTAAATGCGTTCAAACTCGTAGCGCAGAGGGCGATTTTCTGCAGAGATCGGACGCTGTTTATGCTGGACTGATTTTGCGATAAAGGCTTAGGCCGATGCATACAGGCGGGGCTGAATAAGGGTGAGGCCCTTGGGCGAGCATCCTTCATGCACCGGCTGAATGAAATCAGGGATCTGGGGGTGGGAGGATCAGCGTTACCACGCCACCGGCGCTGACACTACATACGGCGGCGATAACACTCTGGAATACGGTTTATATAGAAAGAACCATTGAGCCGCTTAAGCAAAAAGGAGTCCCTGTTAATGAACTGCTGGTCTCTCATCCTTCTCCACTGCTGTACAAAATATAGTCTTAGCGTGGGATAATTAATGAGATGGTCACTCCCTCCTTCCCGGTACTATGCTGAGGACAGGCTTTC
>NZ_VTZO01000032.1:0-88724 GCF_008369545.1 Pseudocitrobacter sp. 73
GAACTGCCAGGCATCAAATTGCAGTAAACCGGGATGAAAATCCGGGTAGTGACAAAGAAATTCGGTGGAGCGGTAGTTCAGTCGGTTAGAATACCTGCCTGTCACGCAGGGGGTCGCGGGTTCGAGTCCCGTCCGTTCCGCCACTTATTAAAAAATTAAGCCTGCTACATTAGCAGGCTTAATGATAAGAAAATTTAGGGGCGTAGCTCAGTTGGTAGAGCACCGGTCTCCAAAACCGGGTGTCGCGAGTTCGAGTCTCTCCGCCCCTGCCATATATAATCCTTTGCTTATGCAAAGGATTTTTTTTGCCTGAAATTCAGCGAAATAACATCTCGCACCCTACTCCTTCCTTCAAAACATCCCTAAATCAACACATTATTTTTCAGGATATCGCGAATTTGCGCTTGTTTATCGCTGTTCTGTAACCAGATGGCATATAACGGACGAGAAAGCGTCGCGCTGTCCGCAACCGTATGTAGCCCACCTTTCTCTTTCGCCCACGCAGTAGGTAACCAGGTACAGCCTTTCAGCGGTTCCAACTGCTGTCTTGCCAAATCAGCTGAACTGGTGGTTAACAGCGGAACGTCGTCGTGCGCAATCAGGCCAGCCTCATGCTGCTGAAAATCCGGGCCCCATTCCAGACGCAAATAGTTGAGCTCTGCTTTCTCGCTGGAGGGCGATGCGCAGTAAAGTGCGAGTGTGAAGTTTCCCAATAACTGGCTGCTAAATTCATCCATTTTGGGGGCTTCTGTCGTGATTAGCAGATCAAGCTGCCGCTCATGGAGCTGCTTCACCAGTGACTGACGCTGCGCAATTCGCGCCTCAAACTGAAGATTATCAAAGGATTGATAAAGTCTACCGAGCCAGCCATTCAACATGCACTCCCAGAGCGACGCGCTGGCTCCGATGGAGAATTCATTATGCCGCGAGGTATGGGCGACCTCTTTACGCGCCGCCTGCCAGGTATTCATCAGCGTTTCCGCGTAGGGCAGCAGTTTTTCGCCAGCGGCGGTCAGACGAATATTGTTGCGATGTCGGGTGAAGAGATTGACCCCCAACTGGTTTTCCAACTGACGGATGCGAAAACTTACCGCAGATTGCGTCAAATAGAGGGCTTCCGCAGCGCGCCCGAAGTGGCGAGTTCTGCTCACTTCGAGGAAAGTTTTTAGCAATTCCGTATCCACAGCATTCTCCACAAAATTATTTGTCGTTATGATTTAAATCTTTTGTTTTACACTCTGTCAAGCGTAACTAATACTCCGCGCCATAAATAGCTCGGCCAAAGAATTAGGAGCGTGTAGGATGGCGGAAAGCTTTACGACGACTAATCGTTTTTTCGACAATAAAAATTATCCACGCGGGTTCTCTCGTCATGGTGATTTCACCATCAAAGAGGCTCAACTGCTTGAACGTTGTGGCTATGCCTTCAACGAACTCGATCTCGGCAAACGTGAACCGTCTACCGATGAAGAGAAGCAGTTTGTTGCGGTGTGCCGTGGCGAACGTGAGCCAGCGACCGAAGCTGAACGCGTATGGAATAAGTATGTGACGCGCATCAAGCGCCCTAAACGTTTCCACACGCTGTCTGGCGGGAAGCCGCAGGTGGAAGGCGCTGAAGACTACACTGAAAGCGACGACTAACAAGAAAGGGGCTTCGGCCCCTTTTTTAATGCAACAATTTCTGCAGATGAATCAGTACCCGGTCAATGCCCCGATAACTGAGCGCCTCCTGGAGATGATGACGCGCAATAGCGTCTACCCCTTCCAGGTCGGCAATGGTGCGCGACACCTTTAATAAGCGCTGCCAGGCGCGTATCGATAACCCAAGCGTGGTGAGCGTTTGCTCCAGCCATAGCGCATCCTCATCACACAGTGCACAGAAGCGACGAATATCACTACTGCCAAGTCTGGCGTTGAGCTGCCCCTGCCGATGGTACTGACGCGCCTGGGATTCAATGACGCGTGCCTGTACTGTCTGGCTGTTTTCTTCCTCCTGCCGCGCCTGACTCAATATTCCTGGCGGTGGTAACGGTATCTCAAGGGAAAGATCAAAGCGGTCCAGAAACGGGCCTGATAAACGCCCCAGATAACGTAGTGTTTGCTCCGGCGTACAACGATTGTGATTTCCCTGATAATGCCCGGTTGGGCTGGGATTCATTGCCGCAATCAATTGAAAACGCGCAGGATAGGTGATTTTTGCCCGCGTTCGTGAGATATGAATCTGCCCCGACTCAATAGGTTCCCGTAGAGCATCCAGCACCCGGCGTTCAAACTCCGGCAGTTCATCAAGAAACAGTACCCCGTTATGCGCCAACGAGATCTCGCCAGGTCCTGGAATGGACCCGCCGCCCACCATGGCGGTTAACGATGCGCTATGGTGTGGAGAACGGAAAGGGCGCTGACGCCATTGTTTCTGCACGTTGCTGGCATTCTCCAGGCTGATGATTGCCGCTGTTTCCAGCGCTTCCCGATCGTTGAGCGGAGGCAGCAACCCACGCAGACGCGAAGCGAGCATCGTTTTACCGGTACCTGGCGGGCCAATGAGCAAAAGATTATGGCCACCCGCAGCGGTAACCTCCAGCGCCCGTTTTCCCTGCTGCTGGCCGATGACGTCGCTTAAGTCCTCACATATCAGGGGTACAGGAGTTGCATCAGGCTGCGCCGTACGTAGTTCGTGTTTTCCTTCAAGAAAGGCACAGACTTCCTGCAAATGATTTGCGATATAGCATTCACTGCCGCCCAATAAGCCAACCTGCGCGGCATCATCTTCAGCCACCACAATCTGTCGACCGGCTTTACCCGCTTCAATTGCCGCTGAAATTGCACCGGGAATGCCGCGTAGGGCGCCTGTAAGCGCAAGTTCGCCCACAAACTCGTATTGACCCAGCTTATGGGGATTAAGCTGCTCAGAGGCCGCCAGAAGCGCGAGAGCGATAGGTAAATCATATCGGCCCCCTTCTTTTGGCAGGTCGGCCGGTGCCAGGTTGATCGTAATTTTTTTAGCCGGGTATTCATAACCGCTGTTGATAATTGCGCTTCGAACACGATCGCGCGCTTCTTTTACGGTTGTCTCCGGCAGACCAACCATGGTGAGGCCAGGCAACCCCTGGCTGATATGAACTTCAATGGTAATGAGCGGGGCGGTAACGCCAAGCGCCGCGCGTGTGTAGACAACGGAAAGTGACATAATGCCTCCTGATGTGCGGCATTATGCGCGTCTTTGTTATGCGAATAACCGTCGAGTTTTTGATTTTACGGCGAGGATTCCGGCATATCGCTGCTGTTTCATGGAGTTTCAATAAAATCAGAATGCGTCTCGCATTTTCAAAAGCCCTTGCGTTCCTGAAGGCGCAACAGTAGTGAAAATGCTCAACAGGTGAAAAAAATTCAATTCATAATTTTTTCATATAAAACAAATATCTTGTGCAAAATCCGCAGCATGATGAATATCACAGTAATAAAAAAAACTTGTGCTGTTCTTAACGTCTGTGGTAACTCTGTAGGCATCCCTTCGAACAAGATGCAAGAATAGACAAAAATGAAAGCCCTTCTACGAGTGATTAGCCTGGTCGTGATTAGCGTGGTGGTGATTATTATCCCACCGTGCGGGGCTGCACTTGGACGAGGAAAGGCTTAGAAATCAAGCCTTAACGAACTAAGACCCCCGCACCGAAAGGTCCGGGGGTTTTTTTATGACTTAAAAACAATAGCGAGGAGCAGATTATGAGTTGTAGCACAAAATCCTGTTTCTCCCGATCTACGGCGGGGAACTAACTATGAATGGGGCACAGTGGGTAGTACATGCGTTGCGGGCACAAGGAGTCGAGACAGTTTTCGGTTATCCGGGTGGCGCAATTATGCCGGTTTACGATGCATTGTATGACGGCGGCGTGGAGCACCTGTTGTGCCGACACGAGCAGGGCGCGGCGATGGCGGCAATTGGTTATGCGCGTGCCACCGGTAAAACGGGTGTCTGCATCGCCACGTCTGGTCCCGGTGCAACCAACCTGATCACAGGTCTTGCTGATGCGCTGCTGGACTCTGTTCCGGTTGTGGCGATCACCGGCCAGGTGGCTTCTCCGTTCATCGGAACAGATGCGTTTCAGGAAGTGGACGTCCTCGGTTTATCACTCTCCTGCACCAAACACAGTTTCCTGGTGCAGTCGCTGGAAGAGTTGCCGCGCGTGATGGCAGAAGCATTCCAGGTGGCAAACTCAGGCCGTCCGGGCCCCGTTCTGGTTGATATTCCGAAAGATATTCAGGTGGCAAAGGGCGATCTCGAACCCCATTTTTCCACCGTCGCCAGCGAAGATACGTTCCCGCACGCCGATGTTGATGCTGCTCGTCAGATGCTGATGCAGGCGAAAAAACCGATGCTGTACGTCGGCGGCGGCGTTGGGATGGCGCAGGCGGTTCCCGCGTTACGTGAATTTATCGCCGTCACGCAAATGCCAGCCACGTGCACGTTGAAAGGCCTCGGCGCGGTGGATGCCGACTATCCGTATTACCTCGGCATGCTGGGGATGCATGGCACCAAAGCCGCGAACCTGGCGGTGCAGGAGAGTGACCTGCTGATCGCCGTCGGCGCGCGATTTGATGACCGCGTGACCGGCAAGCTGAATACCTTCGCGCCGCACGCCAAAGTGATCCACATGGATATCGACCCGGCGGAAATGAACAAGCTGCGTCAGGCACACGTTGCTCTGCAGGGCGACCTGAATGCGTTACTGCCCGCGTTGCAACAGTCGCTGTCTATTGATGCGTGGCGTCAGCACAATGCAGAACTGCGTGCCGAGCACGCCTGGCGTTACGATCATCCGGGCGAGGCTATCTATGCGCCATTGCTGCTCAAGCAGCTTTCCGATCGCAAGCCTGCTGACAGCGTTGTCACCACTGATGTGGGCCAACACCAGATGTGGTCTGCACAACACATGACCTACACCCGACCGGAAAACTTCATCACCTCCAGCGGATTAGGCACGATGGGCTTCGGCCTGCCGGCGGCGGTTGGCGCGCAGGTTGCCCGCCCGAACGACACGGTTATCTGCATCTCCGGCGACGGCTCCTTCATGATGAACGTACAAGAGCTGGGCACCGTGAAGCGTAAGCAGTTGCCGTTAAAAATCGTTCTGTTGGATAACCAGCGCTTAGGCATGGTTCGTCAGTGGCAGCAGTTGTTCTTCCAGGAACGCTACAGCGAAACCACGCTTACCGATAACCCTGATTTTCTCACCCTGGCCAGCGCCTTTGGCATCCCTGGCCAGCACATCACCCGTAAAGACCAGGTTGAAGCGGCACTCGACACCCTGCTGGCAAGCGAAGGCCCGTACCTGCTTCATGTCTCAATAGACGAACTTGAGAACGTCTGGCCATTGGTACCGCCCGGTGCCAGTAATGCAGAAATGCTGGAGAAATTATCATGATGCAACATCAGCTCGCCGTGCAGGCTCGCTTCAATCCCGAAACGCTGGAACGTGTGTTACGTGTGGTTCGCCATCGCGGTTTTCAAATCTGCGCCATGAATATGGAAGCGGCCTCTGATGCACAGAATATAAATATCGAATTGACCGTTGCCAGTCCCCGCCCGGTCGAATTACTGTTTAGTCAGTTAAGTAAACTGGTGGACGTTGCTTCTGTCGCCGTCCATCAGTGCCAGACAACATCACAACAAATTAGCGCCTGAGCGCAAAAGGAAGAAAAATGACGACGAAAAAAGCTGATTACATTTGGTTCAATGGTGAGATGGTTCCATGGGGCGAAGCGAAAGTTCACGTGATGTCCCATGCGCTGCACTACGGTACTTCCGTCTTCGAAGGAATCCGTTGCTACGACTCTCACAAAGGGCCAGTGGTGTTCCGTCATCGCGAACACATGCAGCGTCTGCATGACTCAGCCAAAATCTATCGCTTCCCGGTCTCTCAGAGCGTTGACGAATTAATGGAAGCCTGCCGCGCGGTGATCCGCAAAAACAATCTGACCAGCGCCTATATTCGTCCGCTGGTCTTCGTGGGCGACGTCGGTATGGGTGTGAATCCGCCGGATGGCTACAAAACTGACGTGATCATCGCTGCGTTCCCATGGGGCGCGTACCTGGGCGCGGAAGCGCTGGATCAGGGCATTGATGCGATGGTCTCTTCCTGGAACCGCGTTGCGCCGAACACCATCCCGACGGCGGCGAAAGCCGGTGGTAACTACCTCTCTTCCCTGCTGGTGGGCAGCGAAGCGCGCCGTCACGGCTATCAGGAAGGCATCGCGCTGGATGTGAACGGTTATATCTCTGAAGGTGCGGGCGAAAACCTGTTTGAAGTGAAAGATGGCATCCTGTTTACACCGCCGTTCACCTCTTCCGCGCTGCCGGGCATCACCCGTGACGCCATCATCAAACTGGCGAAAGATCTCGATATTGAAGTTCGCGAACAGGTGCTGTCGCGCGAATCTCTGTACCTGGCGGATGAAGTCTTTATGTCCGGTACGGCGGCAGAAATCACGCCAGTACGTAGCGTCGACGGCATCCAGGTCGGCGCAGGCCGCTGTGGCCCGGTCACCAAACGTATTCAGCAAGCATTCTTTGGCCTCTTCACCGGTGAAACCGAGGATAAATGGGGCTGGTTGGATCAGGTTAATCACTAACAAAGAAAGGGGACGGCACGCACCGTCCCTTTTATTAGACAGACACTGGGAGTAAATAAAGCATGCCTAAGTATCGTTCCGCTACCACCACCCATGGCCGTAATATGGCGGGTGCCCGCGCACTGTGGCGCGCCACCGGGATGACCGACGCCGATTTCGGTAAGCCGATTATCGCGGTTGTAAACTCGTTTACCCAGTTCGTGCCGGGACACGTTCACCTGCGCGATCTCGGTAAACTGGTTGCTGAACAGATTGAAGCGGCAGGTGGCGTAGCCAAAGAATTCAACACCATTGCGGTGGATGACGGGATCGCCATGGGCCACGGGGGCATGCTTTATTCACTGCCATCTCGCGAACTGATCGCTGACTCCGTCGAGTATATGGTCAACGCCCACTGCGCCGACGCCATGGTCTGCATCTCTAACTGCGACAAAATCACCCCGGGGATGCTGATGGCCTCCCTGCGCCTGAATATTCCGGTGATCTTTGTTTCCGGCGGTCCGATGGAAGCCGGTAAAACCAAACTGTCCGATCAAATCATCAAACTTGATCTGGTAGATGCGATGATCCAGGGCGCAGACCCGAAAGTCTCTGATTCTCAGAGCGAGCAGGTTGAACGTTCCGCGTGCCCGACCTGCGGATCGTGTTCCGGGATGTTCACCGCTAACTCGATGAACTGTCTGACAGAAGCGCTGGGCCTGTCGCAGCCGGGCAACGGCTCGCTGCTGGCAACCCACGCTGACCGTAAGCAGCTGTTCCTCAATGCCGGCAAACGCATTGTTGAATTGACCAAACGTTACTACGAACAGGATGATGAAAGCGCACTGCCGCGTAACATCGCCAGCAAAGCGGCGTTTGAAAACGCCATGACGCTGGATATCGCGATGGGCGGCTCTACCAACACCGTTCTCCACCTGCTGGCGGCGGCGCAGGAAGCGGAAATCGACTTCACCATGAGTGATATCGATAAGCTCTCCCGTAAGGTTCCGCAGCTGTGTAAAGTCGCTCCAAGTACGCAGAAGTACCATATGGAAGATGTTCACCGTGCGGGTGGTGTACTGGGGATTCTGGGCGAGTTGGATCGCGCTAACTTACTGAATCGCGATGTGAAAAACGTGCTGGGCCTGACCTTGCCGCAAACCCTTGAGCAATACGACATCGTCGTGACTCAGGATGATGCGGTGAAAAATATGTTCCGCGCAGGCCCGGCGGGCATTCGTACCACCCAGGCGTTCTCGCAGGGTTGCCGTTGGGATTCTCTCGATGACGACCGCGCCAATGGCTGCATTCGCTCGCTGGAGCACGCGTACAGCAAAGACGGCGGCCTGGCGGTACTCTACGGTAACTTTGCGGAAAACGGCTGCATCGTGAAAACCGCGGGCGTCGATGACAGTATCCTCAAATTCACCGGCCCGGCGAAAGTGTACGAAAGTCAGGACGACGCGGTAGAAGCTATTCTTGGCGGTAAAGTGGTGGCGGGTGATGTGGTTGTGATTCGTTACGAAGGCCCGAAAGGCGGCCCTGGCATGCAGGAAATGCTCTATCCGACTACCTTCCTGAAATCGATGGGCCTCGGCAAAGCCTGTGCGCTGATAACTGATGGACGTTTCTCAGGCGGCACTTCCGGCCTTTCCATCGGCCACGTTTCACCGGAGGCGGCGAGCGGTGGCAATATTGCGATCATTGAAGATGGCGACCTGATCGAAATCGACATTCCGAATCGCGGCATTCAGTTGCAACTGAGCGAGCAGGAAATTGCCGCGCGCCGTGAAGCGCAGGAAGCCCGTGGCGACAAAGCCTGGACGCCGAAAAACCGTGAACGTCAGGTTTCCTTTGCCCTGCGCGCCTACGCCAGCCTGGCAACCAGCGCCGACAAAGGCGCGGTGCGCGATAAATCGAAACTGGGGGGTTAATGATGGCAGACTCACAACCCCTGTCCGGTGCCCCGGAAGGTGCCGAATATTTAAGAGCGGTGCTGCGCGCGCCGGTCTACGAAGCGGCGCAAGTCACGCCGCTACAAAAAATGGAAAAGCTGTCGTCGCGTCTTGATAACGTGATTCTGGTGAAACGCGAAGACCGCCAGCCAGTGCACAGCTTTAAGCTGCGCGGCGCATACGCCATGATGGCGGGCCTGACGGAAGAACAAAAAGCGCATGGCGTGATCACTGCCTCGGCGGGTAATCACGCGCAGGGCGTCGCGTTTTCTTCCGCACGGTTAGGCGTGAAGGCGCTGATCGTCATGCCAACCGCCACCGCCGATATCAAAGTCGATGCGGTACGCGGCTTTGGCGGCGAAGTGCTGCTTCATGGCGCGAACTTTGATGAAGCGAAAGCCAAAGCGATCGAACTGTCACAGCAGCAGGGCTTCACCTGGGTGCCGCCGTTCGATCATCCGATGGTGATCGCCGGGCAAGGCACGCTGGCGCTGGAACTGCTCCAGCAGGATGCCCATCTTGACCGCGTGTTTGTGCCGGTCGGCGGCGGCGGTCTGGCGGCGGGTGTGGCGGTGCTGATCAAACAACTGATGCCGCAAATCAAAGTGATCGCCGTTGAAGCGGAAGACTCCGCCTGCCTGAAAGCGGCGCTGGATGCGGGTCATCCTGTGGATCTGCCGCGCGTGGGGCTGTTTGCTGAAGGCGTTGCGGTAAAACGCATTGGCGACGAAACCTTCCGTTTGTGCCAGGAGTATCTCGACGACATCATCACCGTCGATAGTGATGCTATCTGTGCGGCGATGAAGGATTTATTCGAAGATGTGCGCGCGGTGGCGGAACCCTCCGGCGCGCTGGCACTGGCAGGGATGAAAAAATATATCGCTCAGCACAACATTCGCGGTGAACGGCTGGCGCATATTCTTTCCGGTGCTAACGTGAACTTCCACGGCCTGCGCTACGTCTCGGAACGCTGCGAACTGGGCGAACAACGTGAAGCATTGCTGGCGGTGACCATTCCGGAAGAAAAAGGCAGCTTCCTGAAGTTCTGCCAGTTGCTTGGCGGGCGTTCGGTCACCGAGTTCAACTACCGCTTTGCCGATGCCAAAAACGCCTGCATCTTTGTCGGCGTGCGCTTAAGCCGCGGCCTCGAAGAGCGCAAAGAAATTTTGCAGATGCTCAACGATGGCGGCTACAGCGTGGTTGATCTCTCCGACGACGAAATGGCGAAGCTACACGTGCGCTATATGGTTGGCGGGCGTCCATCGCATCCGTTGCAGGAACGCCTCTACAGCTTCGAATTCCCGGAATCACCGGGCGCGCTGCTGCGCTTCCTCAATACACTGGGCACGCACTGGAACATTTCGTTGTTCCATTATCGTAGTCATGGCACCGATTACGGGCGCGTACTGGCGGCCTTCGAGCTTGGCGACCATGAACCGGATTTCGAAACCCGGCTGAATGAGCTGGGCTACGATTGCCACGACGAAACCAATAACCCGGCGTTCAGGTTCTTTTTGGCGGGTTAATGGTTCGGCAAAATCTTCCAGAATGCCTCAATCAGCGGCTCATGCAGCCGCTTTTTTTGTGCACACACGCCCAGTTCAAACGGCGTTTTCTCATCGCTGCGCTCTAAAATCATTACGCGGTTACGCACCGGTTCCGGGCTGTTTTCCAGCACCACTTCTGGCAACAAGGCCACGCCGCAGCCGAGCGCCACCATCGAAACCATCGCTTCATGCCCGCCAACCGTGGCGTAAATCATCGGGTTGCTGATTTTGTTGCGTCGGAACCACAGTTCAATGCGGCGGCGTACTGGCCCTTGATCGGCCATGATGAACGGTATTGTTGACCAGTCCGGTTGCTCTACCGAAACCTGATTACGCACCGGGCACGGTAGGGCAGGCGCGATCAGCACTACTGCCAGATTCTCCAGCATCGAAAATGCCACCGCACCTGGCAGCGTCTCCGGCTTCCCGGCAATCGCCAGATCCGCTTCGCCAGTGACAACTTTTTCCATCGCATCCGCCGCATCACCGGTGGTGAGTTTGATCTCCACCGACGGGTGTTCCGCGCGGAACCGATCCAGAATCGGCGGCAGATGGCTGTAGGCAGCGGTCACCGAGCAGAAGATATGTAACTCGCCAGAGAGCGATGGCCCTTGCTGGTCGATGGTGTGGCGCAACTGCTGGTATTGCAACAACGTTTGCTGGGCGAAAACACGCAGCTCTTCGCCCGCTTCGGTCAGCGTCACCGTACGGTTATCGCGTACAAACAATGGTTGACCGAGATCTTCTTCCAGGCGCTGAATCTGTCGGGAAAGCGTGGACGGACTGACGTGCATCGCCCGTGCGCTGCGGCCAAAATGGCGGCTTTCCGCCAGATGTAGAAACATTTTCAGGTCGCGTAAATCCACTGGTTGATCCCCCGGTTAGGTCGTTGCATAAATTGCAATATGACGTTGTGAATATATCAATTTCCGCAATAAATTTCCTGTTGTAATGTGGTGACATTCTCGCTCAACAGCGAACCGAACAATAAGAAGCACAACATCACGAGGAATCACCATGGCTAACTACTTCAATACACTGAATCTGCGCCAGCAGCTGGCACAGTTGGGCAAATGTCGCTTTATGGGCCGCGACGAATTCGCTGACGGCGCGAGCTACCTTCAGGGTAAAAAAGTGGTCATCGTCGGTTGTGGTGCGCAGGGTCTGAACCAGGGCCTGAACATGCGTGATTCTGGTCTGGACATCTCCTATGCCCTGCGTAAAGAAGCGATCGCTGAGAAGCGCGCATCCTGGCGTAAAGCGACTGACAACGGTTTCAAAGTTGGCACTTACGAAGAACTGATCCCGCAGGCGGATCTGGTCGTTAACCTGACGCCGGACAAGCAGCACTCCGACGTGGTGCGTTCCGTACAGCCGCTGATGAAAGACGGCGCGGCGCTGGGTTACTCTCACGGTTTTAACATCGTAGAAGTGGGCGAGCAAATCCGCAAAGACATCACCGTGGTGATGGTGGCACCGAAATGCCCAGGCACTGAAGTGCGTGAAGAGTACAAACGCGGGTTCGGCGTACCGACGCTGATTGCCGTTCACCCGGAAAACGATCCGAAAGGCGAAGGCATGGCGATCGCTAAAGCATGGGCGGCAGCCACCGGTGGTCACCGTGCGGGCGTGCTGGAGTCGTCCTTTGTTGCGGAAGTGAAATCTGACCTGATGGGCGAGCAAACCATTCTGTGCGGTATGTTGCAGGCTGGCTCTCTGCTGTGCTTCGACAAGCTGGTGGAAGAAGGCACCGACCCGGCATATGCAGAAAAACTGATTCAGTTCGGTTGGGAAACCATCACCGAAGCGCTGAAACAGGGCGGCATCACCCTGATGATGGACCGTCTCTCTAACCCGGCGAAACTGCGTGCTTATGCGCTCTCTGAACAGCTGAAAGAGATCATGGCACCGCTGTTCCAGAAACATATGGATGACATCATCTCCGGCGAATTCTCTTCCGGCATGATGGCGGACTGGGCCAACGACGATAAGAAACTGCTGACCTGGCGTGAAGAGACCGGCAAAACCGCGTTCGAAACCGCGCCGCAGTATGAAGGCAAAATCGGCGAGCAGGAGTACTTCGATAAAGGCGTACTGATGATCGCGATGGTAAAAGCGGGCGTTGAGCTGGCATTCGAAACGATGGTTGATTCCGGCATCATCGAAGAGTCGGCTTACTATGAATCACTGCACGAGCTGCCGCTGATTGCTAACACCATCGCCCGTAAGCGTCTGTATGAAATGAACGTGGTTATCTCTGATACCGCCGAGTACGGTAACTACCTGTTCTCTTACGCTTGTGTGCCGCTGCTGAAATCGTTCATGACGGAAATTCAGCCAGGCGATCTGGGTAAAGCGATTGCCGAAGGCGCGGTAGATAACGCGCAACTGCGTGATGTGAACGAAGCGATTCGTGGTCATGCGATTGAGAAAGTCGGCCAGAAACTGCGTGGCTATATGACGGATATGAAACGTATTGCGGTTGCAGGTTAAGTGCGCGCTGATGCCCTCACCCCGGCCCTCTCCCACAGGGAGAGGGTGAAAACCGCACACATTTAACTATTTGCACCATCCGTTCCCTCTCCCTGCGGGAGAGGGTTAGGGTGAGGGGCATTAGTTACGGTACAGCACCTTAATGATGTGATAGCCGAACTGGGTGTGCAGCGGGCCAGTCGGCTCCAGCACCGGGCAAGAAAACACCACTTTATCGAACGCCGGAACCATCTGCCCCTGACGGAATTCACCTAAATCACCACCGCGTTTGCCTGATGGACAAATAGAGTGCTTCTTCGCCAGCTTGCCGAAATCGGCGCCGTTTTTAATTTGCTCCAGAAGATCCAGAGCGGTTTTCTCATCTTTAACCAGGATATGCAGTGCTGCTGCTGTTTTTGCCATGATATGCGCCTTCGAAAGGGGTCAATTAGGCTGGCGATTTTAGCATGCGTTATCGGCGATATAACACCTTGATGATGTGATAGCCAAATTTGGTTTTCACCGGCCCGTAAGGTTTCAGCAGTGGGCAACTGAAGACGGCGTCATCGAACGGTTTTACCATCATGCCTTGCTTGAATTCGCCTAAATCGCCGCCGTTGCGCCCGGACGGGCAGCTCGAATAGCGTTTTGCCAGATGGTCAAAGCTGACGCCGCGATCCAGTTTGGCGAGGATCTCAAGGGCGAGTTTTTCGGTTTTGACCAGGATGTGCAGGGCTGCGGCGCTCTTTGCCATGGTGAGGTTCTCATCGTGTTGTACTGTTCAACACTTTACCATTCGGCGGGTAAATCTCAGCGCAACTTTCTGCTACAATCCTCCCCCCGTTCGAAGATTGAGCAATACTCCTATGCGTTTAAACCCCGGCCAACAACACGCTGTCGAATTCGTTACCGGCCCCTGCCTGGTGCTGGCGGGCGCGGGTTCCGGTAAGACTCGCGTGATCACCAATAAAATCGCCCACCTGATCCACCAATGCGGCTATCAGGCGCGACACATTGCTGCGGTCACCTTTACCAATAAGGCGGCGCGCGAGATGAAAGAGCGTGTTGCGCAGACGCTGGGGCGCAAAGAGGCGCGTGGCCTGATGATCTCGACGTTCCATACCCTGGGGCTGGATATCATCAAACGCGAATATGCCGCATTGGGAATGAAATCCAACTTCTCTCTCTTTGACGATACGGATCAGGTCGCCCTGCTGAAGGATCTCACCGAAGGGTTGATTGAAGACGATAAAGTGCAGTTGCAACAGTTGATCTCGACGATCTCCAACTGGAAAAACGATCTGAAATCACCCGCGCAGGCGGCGGCAAGCGCGAAGGGCGAACGGGATCGTATATTCGCCCACTGCTATGGGCTGTACGATGCGCATATGAAAGCGTGCAATGTGCTCGACTTTGATGACCTGATTTTGCTGCCAACGCTGCTGCTGCAACGTAATGAAGAGGTGCGCGAGCGCTGGCAGAATAAAATTCGTTATCTGCTGGTGGATGAATATCAGGATACCAACACCAGCCAATATGAACTGGTGAAGCTGCTGGTGGGGCAACGGGCGCGTTTTACAGTGGTAGGTGACGATGACCAGTCGATTTACTCCTGGCGCGGCGCGCGTCCGCAAAACCTGGTGCTGCTGAGCCAGGATTTCCCGGCGCTACAGGTGATTAAGCTTGAGCAAAACTACCGTTCCTCCGGTCGTATTCTGAAAGCGGCGAATATCCTGATCGCCAATAACCCGCATGTTTTTGAAAAACGTCTCTTCTCTGAGCTGGGTTATGGGAAAGAGCTCAAAGTGCTGAGCGCCAACAATGAAGAGCATGAAGCCGAGCGCGTAACCGGCGAGCTGATCGCTCATCACTTCGTGAACAAAACGCAGTATAAGGATTACGCCATCCTTTATCGCGGCAACCATCAGTCGCGGGTGTTCGAAAAATTCCTGATGCAGAACCGCATCCCGTACAAAATTTCCGGCGGCACGTCGTTTTTCTCGCGTCCGGAAATTAAAGATCTGCTGGCCTATTTACGCGTGCTGACCAACCCGGACGACGACAGCGCGTTCCTGCGTATCGTTAACACGCCAAAGCGTGAAATCGGTGCGGCAACCATGCAAAAGCTGGGTGAGTGGGCGATGACCCGCAACAAAAGTCTGTTTGCCGCCAGCTTTGATATGGGCCTGACGCAGACGCTCACCGGGCGCGGGTACGAATCCTTAACCCGATTCACCCACTGGCTTGGCGAAGTGCAGCGCCTGTCCGAACGTGAACCTATCGCGGCGGTGCGTGACCTTATCCACGGCATTGATTACGAGTCCTGGCTGTTTGAAACCTCCGCCAGCCCAAAAGCCGCCGAAATGCGCATGAAAAACGTCAATACGCTGTTTGGCTGGATGACGGAAATGCTGGAAGGCAGCGAAATCGACGAGCCGATGACCCTGACGCAGGTGGTCACCCGCTTTACGCTGCGCGATATGATGGAGCGCGGGGAAAGCGAGGAAGAGCTGGATCAGGTGCAACTGATGACCCTGCACGCGTCTAAAGGCCTGGAATTCCCGTATGTGTTTCTGGTCGGGATGGAAGAGGGGTTATTGCCGCATCAGAGCAGTATCGATGAAGATAACGTTGATGAAGAGCGCCGCCTGGCCTACGTGGGCATTACCCGCGCGCAGAAGGAGCTGATCTTTACCCTGTGCAAAGAGCGCCGTCAGTACGGCGAACTGGTGCGCCCGGAGCCGAGCCGCTTTTTACTGGAACTTCCGCAGGATGATTTACAGTGGGAGCAGGAACGTAAAGTGGTCAGCGCGGAAGAGCGGATGCAGAAAGGGCAGAGCCATCTGGCGAATCTGAAAGCGATGATGGCGGCAAAACGCGGTCAATAAAACAGTGCCGGGGAGCGACCTCGCCTTACCCGGCCGGATATAGCAAAAATTCTCTGTAGGTCGGATAAGCGAAGTGCCATCCGACATCTGCTTTCTTACTGCACGATCAAAGGCCAGTGCACATAGCTCTGCCACTGACACTCCTGATCGACAATCTCTTTACCCAACGGATGATGTTCCAGCCAGCCCGCAGGTAGTCTCAGCGTTAACGTCTCTTCATTGGCTGTAATCGTGATTTGCGGCAAAAGGTCGTCGCGGCGGCGGTTAGCAAAGATAATCGCCAGGCGCAGCAGACGACACAGATGCTCGGCCACGCGTGGCGGCACGGCATTTTGCTGATGCAGCGATGAGAGATCGATAGCGTTGGTTTGGTTGAGCAGCAGCGTCGCCAGCAGTTTTTTCTGCGCGGGCGTAAAGCCTGGCAAATCAAGATTGCGTACCAGATACGCCGCATGTGCTGGCGCTTGTTTGAAATCGACGCTCAAACCAATTTCATGAAGATGGCATGCACTGAGCAGCAGTTCGCGGCTTAATGGCTCAATATCCCACTGACTTTCTACTTGATCGGCGAAGTGAGATGCCAGTTGCGACACACGCGCCGCCTGTTCGGTATCGACAATAAACCGGCGCTGCACGTTGCGCAGCGTACGGCTGCGGATGTCTTCATCCACCGCCAGATGAAGCATGCCGTAAACCAGGCCTTCACGCAGGGCACCACCGGCCAGCGTCATACACTGGATATTCAGTTCAGTGAAAATGGCGATTAAAATCGCCAGACCGCTCGGGAACACCAACGCGCGTTCCAGCGTAAGGCCTTCAATTTCCAGCTCTTCCAGACGTCCACACTGAATCGCGCGTTGTTTTAACTGCTGAAGTTTGGCAAGCGTGATGCGCTCGTCCATCCCCTGCGCCATCATGATTTCCTGCAACGCCTGTACCGTTCCCGACGCTCCTACGCACACTTTCCAGCCGTGCATGCGTAGCTCATCAGCGACCGGACGGAGCACATCGCGCGCGGCTTTTTCCGCTTCGTCGAAGTTTTCCTGCGCCAGATTACGATCGGTAAAGAAACGCTCAAGCCAGGTGACGCAGCCCATCGACAGGCTGAACAGCGAGGTGGTTTGCGCACCTTTGCCCGTGACCAGCTCGGTACTGGCGCCGCCGATATCGACGACCAGACGACGATCGTCGCCGCCGGTGGTATGCGCCACGCCCTGATAAATCAGGCGCGCTTCTTCTTCACCGCGAATCACCTGCACCGGGCAGCCAAGAATCTCCTGCGCTTTATCGAGGAAGTCTTGTGCATTAACGGCCAGACGAAGCGTCGCGGTTGCGACGACGCGAATTTGCGGTTGGGGAATATCCTGTAAACGTTCGGCAAACAGGCGCAGGCACTGCCACCCGCGCTCCATCGCTTCCGCCGACAGAATATTGTCGCTGCTGAGGCCAGCAGCCAGACGGACTTTGCGCTTGATGCGCGTCAGCGTCTGAATACTTCCAGCCACCTCACGAACAACCAGCATATGGAAACTATTGGAACCAAGGTCTATAGCTGCATACAGCGAGGTGGAGCTGGGCATATTCTTTTAACCTGAACGACGACGATTACGCGGCGCACCGGAACGGCGCGGACCATTGCCCTGACGCACGCGCGTCAGACGTAACGGTTTCGGCAGTTCGGTTAACAGCGCATCAGGATTGTACTTACTGACCGGAATGGAGTGGCCGATATAGGCCTCAATCGCCGGCAGGTTCAGCGCGTACTCTTCACAGGCGAGGCTGATGGAGTGACCGCGCGCGCCCGCGCGACCGGTACGGCCAATGCGGTGAACGTAGTCTTCGCAGTCGTCCGGAAGATCGTAGTTAAAGACGTGCGTAACGGCAGGAATATGCAGGCCGCGCGCAGCAACGTCGGTCGCAACCAGAATATCGAGGTCGCCACGGGTAAATTCTTCGAGAATACGCAGGCGTTTTTTCTGCGCCACATCGCCGGTCAGCAGACCTACGCGATGGCCATCTGCCGCCAGGCTTCCCCAGATATCTTCACAACGGTGCTTGGTGTTGGCGAAGATAATGGTGCGATCTGGCCACTCTTCTTCTAACAGCGTTTGCAGCAAACGCATTTTTTCTTCGTTAGACGGATAGAAAAGCTCTTCTTTAATACGGTGGCCCGTTTTCTGCTCAGGCTCGACTTCAACGTATTCGGCGTTGTTCATCTGTTCGAACGCCAGTTCGCGAACACGGTAAGAAAGGGTGGCAGAGAACAGCATGTTCAGGCGCTGGTTGGCTGGCGGCATACGACGGAACAGCCAGCGGATATCTTTAATGAAGCCCAGATCGTACATGCGATCGGCTTCGTCCAGCACAACAACCTGAATTGCCGCGAGGTTAATATGGTTTTGCTTCGCGTAGTCGATCAGACGGCCAGTGGTGCCGATAAGAATATCGACGCCGCTTTCCAGCACTTTCAGCTGTTTATCGTAGCCGTCGCCACCGTAGGCCAGCCCCAGTTTCAGGCCCGTTGCCTGAGCCAGCGGCTCGGCATCGGCGTGAATCTGCACGGCGAGCTCACGCGTCGGCGCCATGATCAGCGCGCGCGGTTGGTTCACCTGGCGGTCAGCAATTGCCGGGTGAGAAAGAAGATAATGAAACGTCGACGTCAGAAACGCCATCGTTTTCCCGGTACCGGTTTGCGCCTGCCCGGCAACATCACGGCCCGCCAGCGTCAGCGGGAGTGCGAGTGCCTGAATGGGCGTACAATTATGAAACCCTTTAGTTTCAAGGGCTTCAATCACCTTCGGGTGCAGGGCGAAGTCGGAAAACTTCTGTTCTGTTAAATGTGTTTTGCTCATAGTGTGGTAGAATATCAGCTTACTATTGCATTAAGAAAGCGTATCCGGTGAAATAACGTCAACCTTTGTTGGCGAAAGTAGAATCAACACGCCGTTGATTAATGCTACACAACACATCAGGCTTATTCCTGTGGAGTTATATATGAGCGATAAAATTATTCACCTGACTGACGACAGTTTTGACACGGACGTACTCAAAGCTGACGGGCTGACACTCGTCGATTTCTGGGCAGAGTGGTGTGGTCCGTGCAAAATGATCGCCCCGATTCTGGATGAAATCGCTGACGAGTATAAGGGTAAACTGACCGTTGCTAAACTGAACATCGATCAGAACCCGGGCACCGCGCCGAAGTATGGCATTCGTGGTATCCCAACCCTGCTGCTGTTCAAGAACGGCGAAGTGGCTGCAACCAAAGTGGGCGCACTGTCCAAAGGTCAGCTGAAAGAGTTCCTCGACGCTAACCTGGCGTAAGAGATCCTTAAACGGGCGTGCAGTGGTCCTAAAATAGCCAGGACTCTGGACGCCCGGCTTCAGTCGTGCTAAGTTAACTTTGACTTCGTTTTAAACATATCTTTGTTTGAATCTTGTTCGACCCGATACTTCCCGTTGGTACAACGCGTGAAGTTGACAGATTCCTGGCTTGTCACTCTTTCCGTCTTGTCGTTTCAGCTCTGTGTACGCTCTTGTTACCAGACCGCGAACAGACATGAGTTGATGGCCGTAAACAGGCATGGATGACCCTGCCATACCATTCACAACATTAAGTTCGAGTATTACCCCGAGTTTAAGAACCCACACCATTATGAATCTTACCGAATTAAAGAATACGCCGGTTTCTGAGCTGATCACTCTCGGCGAAAATATGGGGCTGGAAAACCAGGCTCGTATGCGCAAGCAGGACATTATTTTTGCCATCCTGAAGCAGCACGCAAAGAGTGGCGAAGATATCTTTGGTGATGGCGTACTGGAGATATTGCAGGATGGATTTGGTTTCCTCCGCTCTGCAGACAGCTCCTACCTCGCCGGTCCTGATGACATCTACGTTTCCCCCAGCCAAATCCGCCGTTTCAACCTCCGCACAGGTGATACCATCTCTGGTAAGATTCGTCCTCCGAAAGAGGGTGAGCGTTACTTTGCGCTGTTGAAAGTTAACGAAGTTAACTACGATAAGCCGGAAAACTCGCGCAACAAGATCCTGTTCGAGAACTTGACCCCGCTGCACGCAAACTCTCGTCTGCGTATGGAACGTGGTAACGGTTCTACCGAAGACTTAACCGCACGTGTGCTGGATTTGGCCTCGCCAATTGGCCGTGGTCAGCGTGGTCTGATTGTCGCACCGCCGAAAGCCGGTAAAACCATGCTGCTGCAGAACATCGCGCAGAGCATCGCTTACAACCATCCAGACTGCGTACTGATGGTACTGCTGATTGACGAACGTCCGGAAGAAGTCACCGAGATGCAGCGTCTGGTAAAAGGTGAAGTTGTCGCTTCTACCTTTGATGAACCGGCATCTCGCCACGTTCAGGTTGCGGAAATGGTTATCGAGAAGGCGAAGCGCCTGGTTGAGCACAAGAAGGACGTTATCATCCTGCTCGACTCCATCACCCGTCTGGCGCGTGCCTACAACACCGTCGTTCCGGCTTCCGGTAAAGTATTGACCGGTGGTGTGGACGCCAACGCCCTGCATCGTCCGAAACGCTTCTTCGGTGCGGCGCGTAACGTGGAAGAGGGCGGCAGCCTGACCATCATCGCAACGGCGCTTATTGATACCGGCTCCAAAATGGACGAAGTTATCTACGAAGAGTTTAAAGGTACAGGCAACATGGAACTGCACCTCTCTCGTAAGATTGCTGAAAAACGCGTCTTCCCGGCTATCGACTACAACCGTTCCGGTACCCGTAAAGAAGAGCTGCTCACCACTCAGGAAGAGCTGCAGAAAATGTGGATCCTGCGCAAAATCATTCACCCGATGGGCGAAATCGATGCCATGGAATTCCTCATCAATAAACTGGCGATGACCAAAACCAACGACGACTTCTTCGACATGATGAAACGTTCGTAAACATCGTTGAGTAGAAAAACGCCACGCTTAGCGTGGCGTTTTTGTTTTTCGCTTCCATACTGTCAATTAATAACAAATTTATCACTGATAGTTATCCTTAACGGCGACAGGATTGCTTTGTTTGTAGAATTGGTTGTAAATCAGTCGATTTTAGGCAAATCTCATCCGACTTCCTCTTCTGATGAAGGCCTATCGTGGGTATACTTTCGCTATTAATATTCTCTGCGAGTATATATTGTGAGTTTGCTGACCGTCGGTGCTGATCTGATCAGTATTTTCTTGTTCACAACCCTGTTCCTCTTTTTTGCACGTAAAGCGGCAAAAAAAGTGGGTTTGGTGGACAAACCTAACTACCGTAAGCGTCACCAGGGATTAATTCCGTTGGTTGGCGGGATTTCTGTGTACGCAGGGATCTGCTTCACCTTCGGTATCGTGGATTACTACATCCCTCACGCTGGACTCTACCTGGCCTGTGCCGGCGTTCTGGTGTTTATCGGCGCGCTGGATGACCGCTTTGACATCAGTGTCAAAATCCGCGCCACGATTCAGGCGCTGATCGGCATTGTGATGATGGTGGTGGGCAAACTCTATCTTAGCAGCCTGGGCTATATCTTTGGTTCCTGGGAACTGGTGTTGGGGCCGTTCGGTTTCTTCCTGACGCTGTTCGCCGTGTGGGCCGCCATCAACGCCTTTAATATGGTGGATGGTATTGATGGCCTGCTGGGCGGGCTTTCCTGCGTCTCCTTTGCGGCGATGGGGCTGATTCTGTGGTTTGACGGACAGACCAGCCTGGCGATGTGGTGCTTTGCGATGATTGCCGCCATCCTGCCGTATATCATGCTCAACCTCGGTATCCTTGGCCGCCGTTATAAAGTCTTTATGGGGGATGCGGGCAGTACGCTTATCGGCTTTACTGTTATCTGGATCCTGCTGGAAACCACGCAGGGGCAGCGTCATCCAATTAGTCCGGTTACGGCCTTGTGGATTATTGCGATTCCGTTGATGGACATGGTTGCCATCATGTATCGTCGTCTGCGCAAAGGGATGAGCCCATTCTCTCCAGACCGTCAGCACATTCATCACCTGATCATGCGAGCCGGTTTTACTTCCCGCCAGGCATTTGTCCTAATTACGCTTGCCGCTGCGCTTCTGGCCTCCATTGGTGTGGCCGCGGAGTATACTCACATCGTGCCGGAATGGGCCATGCTGATATTATTTTTGGCTGCTTTTTTCCTGTATGGTTACTGCATCAAAAGAGCGTGGAAAGTGGCGCGTTTTATCAAACGCGTGAAGCGCAGAATGCGCCGCAACAGTGGCAAAACACAAAACTTAACCAAGTAATACTGGGGATGTAATGACTCAACCATTACCGAAAGCGCCGCTGCAAGGTGCTGAGAATGAACTGGATATTCGCGGTCTGTTTCGCGCGTTGTGGTCGGGAAAACGTTGGATTATTGGCTTTGCGGTTTTGTTTGCCGTCATCGTCCTGATTTATACCTTTTTTGCCCGTCAGGAGTGGAGCGCTACGGCGATCACCGATCGCCCAACAGTGAACATGCTGGGCGGCTACTATTCCCAGCAGCAATTCCTGCGTAATCTTGATGCGAAGGCGAGCCCGGCAGGCACTATCCAGCCTTCGGTAATGGATGAGGCGTATAAAGAGTTCATCATGCAACTCGCCTCATGGGATACGCGTCGCGATTTCTGGTCGCAGACCGATTACTACAAGCAGCGCATGGTGGGGAATTCTCGCGCCGACGCGGCTTTGCTTGATGATCTGATTAACGACATTCAGTTTATGCCGGGCGACGTGCTGAAAAGCGTGAGCGACAGTGTGAAGCTGACGGCGGAAACCGCGCCGGACGCCAACAACCTGTTGCGTCAGTACGTGGCATTCGCCAGCCAGCGCGCGGCGGGTCATCTTAACGATGAGCTTAAAGGCGCCTGGGCGGCACGCACTATCCAGATGAAAGCGCAGGTCAAACGCCAGGAAGAAGTGGCGCAGACCATCTTTAAACGCCGCATCCATAGTGTAGAATCTGCGCTGAAAGTCGCGGAGCAACACAATATTTCACGCAGTGAAACGGACGTTCCCGCCGAGGAACTCCCGGATTCCGAACTGTTCATGCTGGGCCGCCCGATGTTGCAGGCGCGTCTGGAAAACCTTCAGGCCAGCGGGCCGACTTACGATCTGGATTACGATCAGGGTCGCGCCATGCTCAACACGCTCAATGTTGGCCCAACACTCGACCCGCGCTTTCAGACATATCGTTATTTGCGTACGCCAGAAGAACCTGTAAAACGCACCAGTCCACGCCGCGCATTCCTGATGGTGATGTGGGGTATCGTGGGTGCGCTGGTCGGTGCGGGTGTTGCGCTGACGCGTCGTCGCGTCCAGTAACTGCATCGTCATAATGAAGGACGATGGGCCTGTCTCATCCAATCGAAGAGAATCGATGTGAAAGTACTGACTGTATTTGGTACGCGTCCGGAGGCGATCAAGATGGCGCCTCTGGTTCATGCGCTGGCAAGAGATCCTCATTTTGAGGCCAAAGTCTGTGTCACCGCACAGCATCGCGAGATGCTCGATCAGGTGCTAAATCTCTTCTCCATTGTCCCTGATTACGACCTCAACATTATGCGTCCGGGTCAGGGGCTGACAGAAATTACCTGCCGAATCCTGGAAGGATTAAAACCGGTTCTGGAATCATTTAAACCGGACGTCGTGCTGGTGCACGGCGACACCACCACCACCGTGGCTGCGAGTCTGGCCGCTTTCTATCAACGTATTCCGGTCGGTCACGTTGAAGCCGGGCTGCGGACGGGTAATCTCTACTCACCGTGGCCAGAGGAAGCCAACCGTACCCTGACCGGGCATCTGGCCATGTATCACTTCGCGCCAACGGAAACGTCGCGCCAGAATCTGCTGAAAGAGAACATTGCTGACACCCGTATTTTTGTCACCGGCAACACGGTCATTGATGCGCTATTTTGGGTGCGCGATCGCGTGCTGAGCAATGAAACGCTGCGCAATACGTTGTCACAGCGTTATCCTTTCTTAGCCAACGGTAAAAAGATGATTCTGGTTACCGGCCATCGCCGCGAAAGTTTTGGCCGTGGATTTGAACATATCTGCCATGCGCTGGCCGAAATCGCGGCTACCCATCCGGATGTGCAAATTGTTTATCCTGTGCACCTGAATCCGAACGTGAGTGAGCCCGTGAACCGCATTCTGGGCCATGTCGACAACGTCATTCTGATTGAGCCGCAGGATTACCTGCCTTTCGTCTGGTTGATGAATCACGCCTGGCTTATCCTCACGGATTCCGGCGGGATTCAGGAGGAAGCGCCGTCGTTGGGTAAACCGGTGCTGGTGATGCGTGACGCTACCGAGCGCCCGGAAGCCATTGATGCCGGTACGGTGCGTCTGGTGGGCACAGACAGCCGTAAGATTGTCGAAGTAGTGTCACGGCTACTGTGCGATGAAAACGAATATCAGGCGATGAGCCGGGCACATAACCCATATGGTGATGGCCAGGCGTGTGAACGTATCTTATCAGCCCTCAAAAATAATCAGGTAACGCTATGAGTTTCTCTACCATCTCGGTAATTGGTCTTGGCTATATTGGCCTCCCTACTGCTGCGGCCTTTGCATCACGGGAAAAACAGGTCATCGGCGTGGATATCAACCAGCACGCGGTTGATACGATTAACCGTGGCGAAATTCATATTGTTGAGCCCGATCTCGACAACGTTGTTAAGACGGCGGTAAATGAAGGCCACCTGCGCGCGACCACCACGCCTGTTGAAGCCGATGCGTACCTGATTGCTGTGCCGACGCCGTTTAAAGGCGATCATGAGCCGGATATGGTCTTTGTTGAAGCGGCGGCGAAGTCGATTGCGCCGGTGCTGAAAAAAGGCGCACTGGTGATCCTCGAGTCGACCTCCCCGGTGGGCGCGACGGAGCAAATGGCCGCCTGGCTGGCTGATTTGCGCCCGGACCTCACCTTCCCGCAGCAGGCAGGTGAGCAGGCGGATATCAACATCGCCTACTGCCCGGAGCGCGTATTGCCGGGGCAGGTGATGGTCGAGCTCATCAAAAATGACCGCGTGATTGGTGGTATGACGCCGGTGTGCTCCGCGCGCGCCAGCGAGCTGTACAACATTTTCCTCGAAGGTGAATGTGTGGTGACTAACGCCCGCACGGCGGAGATGTGCAAGCTGACGGAAAACAGCTTCCGCGACGTTAACATCGCCTTTGCCAACGAACTGTCGCTGATTTGCGCCGATCAGGGCATCAACGTCTGGGAACTGATTCGCCTGGCGAACCGTCATCCGCGCGTGAACATCCTGCAACCGGGCCCTGGTGTGGGCGGACACTGCATTGCCGTCGACCCGTGGTTTATCGTGGCGCAGAATCCGCAGCAGGCGCGTCTGATTCGCACCGCCCGCGAAGTAAACGATCACAAACCATTCTGGGTGATTGACCAGGTCAAAGCCAACGTGGCGGATTGCCTGGCGGCAACCAACAAACGCGCCAGCGAACTGAAAATTGCCTGCTTCGGCCTGGCATTTAAACCGAACATTGATGACCTGCGTGAAAGCCCGGCCATGGAAATCGCCGAACTGATTGCCCAATGGCATGCCGGTGAAACGCTGGTCGTTGAACCGAATATTCATCAATTGCCGAAAAAACTCGACGGACTGTGTTCGCTGGTTTCCACCGCTGACGCGCTGTCTCAGGCAGACGTGATCGTCATGCTGGTTGATCACAATGAATTTAAAGCCATCGCCGCCGAGAGCGTGACGCAATCCTTTATCGTCGATGCGAAAGGGGTGTGGCGTTGAAACGGATTCTGGTCACCGGCGGGGCCGGTTTTATCGGCTCCGCGGTCGTGCGGCATATTATCGAACAGACGGCGGATGCCGTCGTGGTCGTCGATAAACTCACCTATGCGGGAAATCTGGCGTCGCTGGCTCCTGTTGCCAACAGTGAGCGTTTTGCGTTTGAGCAGGTCGATATCTGTGACAGTGCGGCGCTCACGCGCGTCTTTAGCGAATATCAGCCTGATGCGGTAATGCATCTGGCGGCAGAGAGCCATGTCGATCGTTCGATCGACGGCCCGGCCGCTTTTATCGAAACCAATATCGTCGGCACCTATACACTGCTGGAAGCGGCGAGAAGCTACTGGAATACGCTGGCAGAAGAAAGGAAATCGGCGTTTCGCTTCCATCATATCTCGACCGATGAAGTGTATGGCGACCTGCATTCGGCAGATGATTTCTTTACCGAAACCACACCGTACGCGCCCAGTAGCCCTTATTCCGCGTCGAAGGCAAGCAGCGACCATCTGGTGCGCGCATGGCTGCGTACCTATGGTCTGCCCACGCTCATCACCAACTGTTCCAACAACTATGGCCCGTATCACTTCCCGGAAAAACTGATCCCGTTAATGATCCTCAACGCGCTGGCGGGAAAACCGCTTCCTGTTTACGGCAATGGTCAGCAGATCCGCGACTGGCTGTATGTGGATGACCATGCGCGCGCGCTTTATCGGGTAGCGACGGAGGGTGCCGTAGGCGAAACCTACAATATCGGCGGCCATAACGAGCGTAAAAACCTTGAGGTGGTTGAGACTATTTGTGCCCTGCTTGAAGAGCTGGTGCCACACAAGCCGCAGGGCGTTGCACACTATCGCGATCTCATTACTTATGTTGCCGACCGTCCGGGGCACGACCTGCGTTATGCAATCGACGCGTCGAAAATCGAACGTGAACTGGGCTGGGTGCCTGAAGAGACGTTCGAAAGCGGAATGCGCAAAACCGTGCAATGGTATCTTGCTAACGAAACCTGGTGGAAACAGGTGCAGGACGGCAGTTATCAGGGCGAACGTTTGGGTCTGAAGGGTTAACCCGGAGGAGAAAACGGATGAAAGGTATTATTCTGGCTGGCGGGTCTGGTACTCGCCTGCATCCTATTACGCGCGGCGTATCGAAACAGCTACTGCCTGTCTATGATAAGCCGATGATTTACTATCCGCTGTCTGTGCTGATGCTGGCAGGGATCCGCGAAATCCTGATTATTACCACGCCTGAAGATAAAGGCTATTTCCAGCGCCTGCTGGGCGACGGCAGCGAATTCGGTATTCATCTCGAATATGCTGAACAGCCGAGCCCGGATGGGCTGGCGCAGGCGTTTATCATTGGCGAAACGTTCCTCAATGGTGAACCTTCTTGCCTGGTGCTGGGCGATAACATCTTCTTCGGCCAGGGCTTTAGCCCGAAACTACGCAGCGTCGCTACGCGAAGCGAAGGCGCAACGGTCTTTGGCTATCAGGTGATGGACCCGGAACGTTTCGGTGTGGTGGAATTTGACGACAACTTCCGCGCGATTTCGCTGGAAGAAAAACCGAAGCAGCCAAAATCCAACTGGGCAGTAACCGGCCTCTATTTCTACGACAGTAATGTGGTGGAGTATGCGAAACGGGTAAAACCTTCCGAGCGCGGTGAGCTGGAGATTACCTCTATCAACCAGATGTACCTGGATGAAGGGAAACTCACGGTCGAGTTGCTGGGGCGCGGCTTTGCCTGGCTCGATACCGGCACGCATGACAGCCTGATTGAAGCGAGCATGTTCGTACAGACGGTTGAAAAACGACAGGGGTTCAAAATCGCCTGTCTGGAAGAGATCGCCTGGCGCAACGGCTGGCTGGACGACGAAGGCGTTAAACGCGCCGCTGCTCAGCTTGCCAAAACGGGCTACGGCCAATATCTGCTGGAGCTGCTCCGTGCTCGTCCGCGCCAGTATTGAACCGCTGAGCTGGGAGAACCAGTTCTTCGGCATTAACAGCGCGAAGGTTCTTTTTGACGAACAGGCCGCGCCGTTGACGCCTGAAGCGCTGAACGGCTGGTCACGCGTACAGGCGAAAATTGCCGCCCATCGGACGGACCAACTGGATGCGTTACAACAGCTGGGTTTTCAACTGGTGGAGGGCGAGGTGGATTTGGCACTGACGGTAACCACCGTTACCCGTTCATCTGCCGGGGTGGCGACGGTTGACGATATTCCACAACTCCGCCAGCTCGCCGCGCAGGCATTCGCCCAAAGTCGTTTTCGCGCGCCGTGGTATGCCATCGACGCCAGCGGGCGGTTTTACGCGCAGTGGATCGAAAACGCGGTAAAAGGCACTTTCGACGATCAATGTCTGGTTTTTCGTCGTGATGACGGCACGATCCGCGCATTTGTTTCCCTGCGTGAAGTGAACGCCAGTGAGGCGCGTATTGGCCTTTTGGCCGGGCGCGGCGCGGGAGCAGAATTAATGCAGGCGGCACTGTGCTGGGCACAAACGCGCGGCCTGTCGACGTTGCGGGTGGCGACGCAAATCGGCAACACCGCCGCACTGAAACGCTACATTCAAAGCGGGGCGAACATTGTCAGCACCGCATACTGGTTATACAGGTGACACCATGATTCCATTTAACGCCCCGCCGGTGGTGGGAACCGAACTCGACTATATGCAATCCGCGATGGCTAGCGGCAAACTGTGCGGCGATGGCGGTTTTACCCGTCGTTGCCAGCAGTGGATGGAGCAGCATTTTGGTAGTGCGAAAGTGCTGCTGACGCCGTCCTGCACCGCATCGCTGGAGATGGCGGCGCTGCTGCTGGATATCCAGCCGGGCGATGAAGTGATCATGCCCAGCTACACCTTCGTTTCCACCGCCAACGCGTTTGTGCTGCGTGGGGCGAAAATCGTCTTTGTCGATGTGCGCAAAGACACCATGAATATCGACGAAACCCTGATTGAAGCGGCGATCACCGATAAAACCCGCGCGATTGCGCCGGTGCATTACGCAGGTGTGGCCTGTGAGATGGACACCATTATGGCCATCGCGAAGAAGCATAATCTGTTTGTCGTTGAAGACGCCGCGCAGGGGGTGATGTCGACCTACAAAGGCCGCGCGCTGGGATCTATCGGTCATATTGGCTGCTTTAGCTTCCATGAAACGAAAAACTACACCGCGGGCGGGGAAGGTGGTGCGACGTTAATCAACGATAAAGCGCTGGTAGAACGCGCGGAGATCATCCGCGAGAAAGGCACCAACCGCAGCCAGTTTTTCCGTGGCCTGGTGGATAAATACACCTGGCGCGATATTGGCTCCAGCTACCTGATGTCTGATTTGCAGGCGGCCTATTTATGGGCGCAACTGGAAGCCGCTGAGCGCATCAACCAGCAGCGTCTGGCGCTGTGGCAAACTTACTATGATGCGCTGCAACCACTGGCGAAAGCCGGGCGAATTGAGCTGCCCTCGGTGCCGGAAAACTGCGGCCACAATGCGCACATGTTCTATATCAAGCTGCGCGATAACGACGATCGCAGCAAGCTTATCGCCTTCCTGAAAGAAGCAGAGATTCTGGCGGTATTCCATTACATTCCGCTGCACACTTGCCCGGCGGGTGAGAAGTTTGGTGAATTCCATGGAGAAGATCGTTTCACTACTCAGGAAAGCGAGCGCTTGCTCCGTCTGCCGTTGTTCTACAATCTGGCGGCGGTCAATCAGCGAACGGTGATCAACACGCTGCTGAATTACTTCGCCTGATATGTCGCTGGCTAAAGCTTCTATGTGGACCGCCGCGTCCACGCTGGTAAAAATTGGTGTTGGCCTGCTGGTGGTTAAACTGCTGGCGGTGTCATTCGGGCCGTCAGGCGTTGGGCAGGCGGGTAACTTCCGTCAAATGGTCACGGTGCTTGGCGTGCTGGCGGGTGCAGGGATTTTTAACGGCGTAACGAAATTTGTTGCCCAGCATCATGATGACCCGGCGCAGCTACGTAAAGTGGTCGGCACGTCGTCAGCGATGGTGCTGGGGTTTTCCACGCTGCTCGCCATTGTTTTCCTGTTGGCCGCCGCACCTATCAGCCAGGGGCTGTTTGGTCACACGGAGTATCAGGGACTGGTGCGTCTGGTTGCGCTGGTGCAGATGGGCATCGCGTGGGCGAACCTGCTGCTGGCATTGATGAAAGGCTTTCGCGATGCGGCGGGCAATGCGCTTTCGCTGATTGCCGGGAGCGTTATCGGCGTCGTGGCCTATTACGCGTGCTATCGCTTTGGTGGCTATCAGGGCGCGCTGCTCGGTCTGGCGCTGGTGCCGGCGCTGATTGTTATTCCGGCGGCGGTGATGTTGACGCGCCGTGGTACCCTTCCGTGGGGATATCTGAAGCCGCAATGGGACAAGTGGCTTGCCGGGCAATTAGGTAAATTCACCCTGATGGCGCTCATCACCTCGGTCACGCTGCCCGTGGCATATGTGATGATGCGAAACCTGATGGCGGCGCATTACAGCTGGGATGAAGTGGGGATCTGGCAGGGGGTGAGCAGTATCTCTGACGCCTATCTGCAATTTATTACCGCGTCTTTTAGCGTCTATCTGCTGCCAACGTTATCGCGCTTAACGGGAAAATCGGAGATCACCCGCGAAATTCTTCGCTCGTTGAAGTTTGTCTTACCCGCTGTCGCGGCGGCGAGCTTTACCGTTTGGGTGTTGCGCGATTTTGCCATCTGGCTGCTCTTCTCCGCGAAGTTTGCCGCCATGCGCGATCTGTTTGCGTGGCAGTTGGTGGGTGATGTGCTGAAGGTTGGGGCTTACGTATTCGGTTATCTGGTGATTGCCAAAGCGTCTCTGCGCCTGTATATCCTTGCGGAAATCAGCCAGTTCACGCTCTTAACGGCGTTTTCACACTGGCTGATCCCGGCGCATGGCGCACTGGGCGCGGCACAAGCCTATATGGCAACCTACATTGTTTATTTCGCCCTTTGTTGCGGCGCGTTTTTAATCTGGCGTAAACGGCTATGACAGCACTGATACATGTACTGGGATCGGATATCCCTCACCACAACCAGACCGTACTGCGTTTCTTTGCCGAGGAACTGGCGAGCGTAAGTGAGCATGCGCGTCGGTTTATGGTGGTGAGTCGCGACGAAAGCCTTGCGGCGGCATTTCCTGCCCTGGCCATCGAGTGTTACCCCGATAAAGCAACGCTGGCGAAAGCAGTCGTCGCGCGGGCAAAGGCGTCACGCGCGCAGCATTTCTTTTTCCACGGTCAGTTCAATACTGGCTTGTGGCTGGCGTTGCTGAGCGGCGGTATTAAACCTGCGCAGGTTAGCTGGCATATCTGGGGAGCGGATCTCTACGAGGTTTCTCAGGGGCTGAAGTTCCGTCTGTTCTATCCATTGCGCCGCATGGCGCAGGGGCGAGTGGGACGAGTGTTCGCCACGCGCGGCGATCTCAGTTATTTTTCCCGTTTGCACCCGCGCGTGCCCGGCGAGCTGCTCTACTTCCCGACTCGTATGGACCCGGCCTTAAATACGCTGGCGCCGGATGCGCCGCGTAGCGGAAAACTTACCATTCTGGTGGGGAATTCCGGCGATCGCAGCAATGAACATATCGCCGCGCTGAAGGCGGTACATCAGCAGTTTGGCGACACGGTCACGGTGATTGTGCCGATGGGCTATCCGGCCAATAACGATGCGTATATTAGCGAGGTCCGTGCCGCGGGTCTGGCGCTGTTCAGCGAAGAAAATCTGCAAATCCTCAGCGAAAAGCTGGAGTTCGATGACTATCTGACATTATTACGCCGCTGCGATTTGGGCTACTTTATTTTTGCCCGCCAGCAGGGCATTGGCACGCTGTGTCTGTTGATCCAGGCGGGCGTACCCTGCGTGCTCAACCGGCAGAATCCCTTCTGGCAGGATATGACCGAGCAGCACATCCCGGTACTGTTTACCGAAGACGCGCTGGATGAAGCGGTCGTGCGTGAGGCCCAGCGTCAGTTGGCGCTGGTTGATAAAAGTGCGATCGCTTTCTTCCGCCCGAACTATCTTGCGCCCTGGCATTGTGCCTTGCGTTTAGCCGCCGGAGAGCCGACATGACGGAAATGCAATTCACCGGCCTGTTGGTCGTTTGGCTGCTGTCATCGCTGTTTATCGGCACGCTCACGTGGTTTGAATTCCGCCGGGTGCGTTTTAACTTCAACGTTTTCTTCTCGTTGCTGTTTTTACTGACGTTCTTCTTCGGCTTCCCGCTCACCTGTACGCTGGTGTTCCGCTTCGATGTCGGTGTTGCGCCGCCTGATGTCCTGCTGCAAACGCTGCTGGCGTCAGTCTGCTTCTACGCCGTGTACTATGTCAGCTATAAAACGCGCCTGCGTCCGGCCTCGTCCACGTCGCCGCGCAGGCCGCTGTTTACCATGAACCGGGTGGAAACGAACCTGACGTGGATCCTGCTGATGGGGCTGGCGCTGCTGACCGTTGGCATCTTCTTTATGCATAACGGCTTCCTGCTGTTTAAGCTGCGCTCGTACAGCCAGATTTTCTCCAGTGAAGTTTCCGGCGTAGCGCTGAAGCGTTTCTTTTACTTCTTTATTCCGGCGATGCTGGTGGTGTACTTCCTGCGTCCTGGCTGGAAAGCGTGGATTTTCTTCCTGCTCAGCACCGTCGCATTTGGTTTGCTGACCTACGCCATCGTTGGCGGCACGCGCGCGAACATTATTATCGCCTTCGCCATCTTCCTGTTTATCGGCATTATTCGCGGCTGGATCTCCCTGTGGATGCTGGTGGCAGCGGGCGTGATGGGCATTGTCGGCATGTTCTGGCTGGCGCTGAAGCGCTATGGCATGAATGTAAGCGGCGACGAAGCGTTTTACACTTTCCTCTATCTGACGCGCGACACCTTCTCGCCGTGGGAAAACCTGGCGCTGTTGTTGCAGAACTACGACAAAATCGAGTTCCAGGGGCTGGCGCCGATTGCCCGCGACTTCTATGTTTTCATCCCGACCTGGCTGTGGCCGGACCGTCCAGGCATTGTGCTCAATACCGCTAACTACTTCACCTGGGAAGTCCTGAATAACCACTCCGGGCTGGCGATTTCACCCACGCTGATTGGGTCGCTGGTGGTGATGGGCGGCGTGTGGTTTATTCCACCAGGCGCGGTAGTGGTGGGGCTTATCATTAAATGGTTCGACTGGCTCTACATGCTTGGCAATGAAGAGACTAACCGCTATAAAGCGGCCATTCTGCACAGTTTCTGTTTTGGCGCTATCTTCAATATGATTGTGCTGGCAAGGGAAGGGCTGGATTCATTCGTTTCGCGCGTGGTCTTTTTCCTGATTGTTTTCGGCCTCTGTTTACTGGTGGCAAAAATGTTGTACTGGCTGTTTGAAAGCGCGGGGCTGGTTCACCAGCGATTTAAACAGTTTAAGCATGTTTGAAAAGGATACTCATGACTGATTCACATACCGCGCCAACCTACGAGCTGCGCGGTCTGAAGCTTGTCGGCTGGCGCAACATGCAGCATGCGCTGGACTTTCTGTATGCCGATGGGCAGCTCAAAAGCGGTACGCTGGTGGCGATTAACGCTGAGAAAATGCTCACTGCGGAAGATAACGCGGAGGTCCGTACCCTCATTAACGCAGCGGAATATAAATATGCCGATGGCATTAGCGTGGTGCGCTCGGTACGCAAAAAATATCCGCAGGCGGACGTTTCACGCGTTGCCGGGGCCGATCTCTGGGAAGCCTTAATGGAACGGGCGGGCAGAGAGGGTACGCCAGTCTTTCTGGTGGGCGGCAAACCGGAAGTGATGGCACAGACGGAAGCGAAGCTGCGTCAGCAGTGGAACGTGAATCTGGTCGGCACGCAGGACGGTTACTTTAAACCGGAACAACGGCAGGCGCTGTTTGAGCGTATTCGCGACAGCGGGGCGAAAATCGTTACCGTTGCCATGGGCTCGCCTAAGCAGGAGATCCTGATGCGCGACTGTCGCGAAATCTATCCGGATGCGCTCTATATGGGCGTGGGCGGCACCTACGATGTCTTTACTGGCCACGTTAAGCGCGCGCCGAAGTTCTGGCAGAATCTGGGGCTGGAGTGGCTTTATCGCCTGCTTTCACAGCCAAGCCGCATTACCCGCCAGCTTCGCCTGCTGCGCTATCTGCGCTGGCACTATACCAATCAGCTGTAATACCTTCCTGAAAATGTGAATGGTTGCGCACTATTTGCGCGATTCATTCACATCTTTAATACTTTATTTGCCATTTATCAAAAATTGTTAAACCATTCGCCCCCTTGATGGAAAATCCGTCGGTTTTTTGTTATCTCCCTACCCGTCAACGCAATGCGTTATACACATAAAAATAACCGGCAATGACCGGAATCATGCAAACACAAGAGGATTTATGGCAGAGAAAAAACCGGAGCTCCAGCGCGGTCTGGAAGCCCGTCACATCGAATTAATCGCCCTTGGCGGCACCATCGGTGTCGGCCTGTTTATGGGCGCCGCAAGCACGCTGAAGTGGGCCGGTCCGTCGGTACTGCTGGCCTATATTCTGGCTGGTATATTCGTCTTCTTCATCATGCGCTCAATGGGCGAGATGTTGTTTATCGAGCCGGTTACCGGGTCGTTCGCCGTTTACGCGCACCGCTATATGAGCCCCTTCTTTGGCTATCTCACCGCCTGGTCCTACTGGTTTATGTGGATGGCGGTGGGGATCTCGGAAATTACCGCCATTGGCGTCTATGTACAGTTCTGGTTCCCGGAGATGGCGCAGTGGATACCTGCGCTGATTGCCGTCGGACTGGTGGCGCTGGCGAACCTGGCTGCGGTGCGTCTGTATGGTGAAATCGAATTCTGGTTTGCGATGATCAAAGTCACCACCATTATTGTGATGATTGTGATTGGCCTCGGCGTGATCTTCTTTGGTTTTGGTAACGGTGGTCACTCGATTGGTTTCGACAACCTGACGGCTCACGGCGGCTTCTTTGCGGGCGGCTGGAAAGGCTTCCTGACGGCGCTCTGTATCGTGGTCGCCTCGTATCAGGGCGTTGAATTGATCGGCATGACGGCAGGTGAAGCGAAAAACCCGCAGGTCACGCTGCGCAGCGCGGTGGGTAAAGTGCTGTGGCGTATCCTGATTTTCTATGTTGGCGCAATCTTTGTCATTGTCACCATCTTCCCGTGGAATGAAATCGGCACCAACGGCAGCCCGTTTGTTCTGACTTTCGCGAAGATTGGGATTACCGCTGCAGCGGGCATTATCAACTTTGTTGTGCTGACGGCGGCGCTTTCTGGTTGTAATAGCGGGATGTACAGCTGCGGCCGTATGCTCTATGCGCTGGCGAAGAATCGTCAGCTTCCGGCTGCAATGGCGAAAGTATCGCGTAGCGGCGTTCCGGCAGCGGGCGTGGCGCTCTCAATCGTGATTCTGCTGATTGGCTCGTGCCTCAACTACATTATTCCTAACCCGCAGCGCGTGTTCGTGTACGTATATAGCGCCAGCGTTCTTCCGGGGATGGTACCGTGGTTTGTGATTCTGATTAGTCAGATTCGTTTCCGCCGCGCGCATAAAGAGGCGATTGCCAGCCATCCGTTCCGCTCGCTGCTCTTCCCGTGGGCCAACTATTTAACGATGGCGTTCCTGGTTTGTGTGCTGATCGGCATGGGAATCAACGAAGATACGCGCCTGTCGTTGGTTGTCGGCATTCTCTTTTTAGCGATTGTCACGCTGGTTTATAAAGTTTTTGGCCTGAATCGGGGCGTAGATCTGCAAAAAGTGGAGAAATAAGCGACAAAACGCACAAAGCATGAGCAAACGATAATTTTCTTTAAAAAGGCACTAGACAGCGGGGTAGGAAGTCCGTAATATCCGACCCCGCAACGGCGCTAAGCGCCCGTAGCTCAGCTGGATAGAGCGCTGCCCTCCGGAGGCAGAGGTCTCAGGTTCGAATCCTGTCGGGCGCACCATTTACCCGGTGCTGGAGCTGCGGTGGTTTTGAAGACCGCGTAAAAGATTTGTAGTGGTGGCTATAGCTCAGTTGGTAGAGCCCTGGATTGTGATTCCAGTTGTCGTGGGTTCGAATCCCATTAGCCACCCCATTATTTAAAAGTTGTGACAATGCGAAGGTGGCGGAATTGGTAGACGCGCTAGCTTCAGGTGTTAGTGTTCTTACGGACGTGGGGGTTCAAGTCCCCCCCCCTCGCACCACGACTTTAAAGATTGAACTAAAAATTCAAAAAGCAGTATTTCGGCGAGTAGCGCAGCTTGGTAGCGCAACTGGTTTGGGACCAGTGGGTCGGAGGTTCGAATCCTCTCTCGCCGACCAATTTTGAACCCCGCTTCGGCGGGGTTTTTTGTTTTCTGCGCGTCGCGCACATTTCTGAATTTCTCTCCATTCGCAAAAAACGCCCCTTTCGCCGCGCTGCACATCACTATGATGGCGGATTCTGATGCTTAAGGATGGCGACGATGTCACAACAGATCCCAATCCGCGCGTTTCATGCGATGGCGAAACCCAGCGGATCCGAATGCAACCTCAACTGTACTTACTGTTTTTACCTGGAAAAACAGGCGCTCTATCCTGACGCCAGCGCGTGCTCGCGAATGAACGATGCGACGCTGGATGCCTACATCAAAAACTATATTGCTGCCGTTGAAGGGCAGGCGGATGTTGCATTTACCTGGCAGGGAGGCGAGCCAACGCTTTTAGGTCTCGACTTTTACCGCCGCGCGGTGGCATTACAGGCGAAATATGGCGCAGGCCGACGCATCAGCAACAGTTTCCAGACCAACGGCGTGCTGCTGGATGACGCGTGGTGTACTTTTTTCCGTGAAAACCACTTTTTAATTGGCCTGTCGCTGGATGGTCCGGCGGATATTCACAACGCATATCGGCTGACAAAAGGTGGAAGACCGACGCACAAACTGGTAATGCGCGCGCTGTCGTTGCTGCAAAAGCATGGCGTCGACTATAACGTGCTGGCCTGCGTCAATCGGCATAGCGCGCTGGAACCGCTCAACGTTTATGATTTTCTCTGCGACGCCGGGGTGAAGTTCATCCAGTTTATACCCGTGGTTGAACGACATGCCGGGGCGTGGGAAGCCAATGTGGGGCTTTCTCTGCACGGGCCGGGAAGTGAACAGGCGGTAAAGGGTGTTACGGCGTGGTCGGTTCGCCCTAAAGAGTATGGCGAGTTTCTGACGGCGGTGTTCGATAGCTGGATCCAGCGTGATGTTGGCACTATCTTTGTGATGAACATTGAATGGGCTTTTGCCAACTTTGTCGGCGCGCCAGGTGCCGTATGCCATCATCAGCCCACCTGCGGGCGCTCGGTGGTGGTGGAGCATAACGGTGATGTTTATGCCTGCGATCACTACGTTTACCCGGAATTTCAACTGGGGAACATTCATCATGATACGTTTGCAGAGATGATTGATTCATCCGCCCAGCAGCAGTTTGGCCAGGATAAATATGCGCGTTTACCCATGGTCTGCCAGCAATGCGAGGTATTAAGAGCCTGCTGGGGAGGCTGTCCGAAGCATCGCTTTATGCCGGGAAATGACGGCGAGATGAATTATCTCTGCGAGGGTTTCCGTCACTACTTCCGCCATTTGCCGCCCTATCTGAACGCCATGCGCGACCTGCTCGCCAGCGGTCGTCCGGCCAGCGATATCATGAAGGCACATCTCATTTTTCCGCAAAAAATTAATAAAGCCCGCCGAGGTTCGGCGGGCCTGTATAAGCGTTACAGCTTAACCTGCACTTTAGGCGGGTACTTCTTCAGAATTTCCATATAGGCATGGGCTTCGGTCTGCAACGGTACGCCCATCGGGATGTGACGTACGCCAACAGAATCCGACTCCTGCGGATCGGTATACAGATTAAATACCATTGATCCGGCCGTTTGCATCACGGCCCCGGTAAAGCCCCCCTGATAGCCGCTCTGGGTAAAGGCATACGGCTGCTGAATGACCATATGGTATTTGAACTCATCCATACGGATCGCCGCCAGTTGACCGTTCAGGAAGTAATGCTCAGCCTTACGATTAGACTGGCCATTATCACCGACGAAGAACGAGGTTTGATCCACGTCGTCAATAAAGGTGGTTTTAGGAACCAGTTTAGTCAGCTCCGCACCCGGGTGACCGGCAAGGCTCAACGCGGTGGGGAAGAGGTCAGCCAGATCGACAATACCGTCCGATTTACGCGGCTGAATCATGCCTTTCCAGTAAACGAAGGTGGGTACGCGTACGCCGCCCTCCCAGGTTGATCCTTTAGAGCCGCGGAACGGTGTACGTCCGTGTGGAGGAACTTCCGCTTCCGGGCCATTGTCGGAAGTAAAGACAATCAGCGTGTTGTCCAGTTGACCATTTTTCTCCAGCGTTTTATACAGGTTGGCGAAAACGTCGTTCATCTCAACCATGCAATCGCCGTAGGAGGTGCGTGCCGGGGAGCTGCCCGCGTATTTAGCATTTGGATAGTTATCGAAGTGGCAACCACGTGTACCGTAGTAGAGGAAGAACGGTTTATCGCTTTTTGCCATCTTATTGATAAAGTCGACGCCGTATTTCATCCAGCGCTGGTCAAGATCTTCCATGTATTTTGGCGTGATATCGGCGACCGCTTCCTGCTTACCGCCGCGCACAGCGTGAACATCATCTTTGCTGAACGGCAGTTTTTTGATGTATTCCGAACGTGCCGGGCTGAGCGCGACTTCCGGGTTAACATGTACGTCACGCCACTCGGTGTACATATCCGACACGGAGTTGAAGCCACGGAAATCATCAAAGCCGACGTTTTGCGGCTGCGAGCCTTCGTTTTCCCCCATATGCCATTTACCAATGGCCTGGGTCACGTAGCCTTGATCGTGCAACAGCTGTGGAAGCGTAGTCAGCCCTTCAAGCCCGCCAGGCATGCCGTACATGGGTGGCATCAAAATGCCGTGGTGAACGGAATACTGCCCGGTCAGAATCGTGGCGCGGGTGGGGGAAGAGCTTGGTTGTGAATAAGCAGAGGTCAGGATTAACCCCTGGCTGGCAACGGCGTCGATATCCGGCGTTGGGTTGCCCACCGCCACACCACCGCCGTTAAAGCCGACATCCATCCAGCCCACATCGTCGAGAACGAAGATGACGACGTTCGGTTTTTTACCGGTTTTTTTCTGCAACTCAGCCAGTTTCTGCTGTGTTTGCTTGTCCTGTGCCGGGTGCTGCATAACCGGCATCAGGTTGTCGGCAATTTTGGTTGCCGGGGTAACAAGGTACTGATTAGGGTGATCGTACCCTGCGAAGCCTTGACGCATGGTGGCGGAAGCAGGGGTATCAGCAGCGCTGGCGAGTACGGGAATTGCTGCGGCCATCGCGACAACCAGCAATTTTGGTGAAAAAGAAAAGTCCATTATTGATGCTCCAGTTTCATATCATCCACATGAAGGAGTAATTGCGTAGTGGTACACAAAAATATTAATTTGATAAATGGATAAAAATATTTTTATGTCGAGGTTATCCTACTCGCAGCCTGTCTATTTTGTAAGATAAAAAGAAAGCATCTCTTTGATTATTACTGCTATTTTATATTCTCGACATTAATATTATTTATGTTTTTTATTGATTTTAATTCTCTATCTTTTAATTGTTATATTTATATTTAATATTACGCCTTCATGTATTTATAATATTTATTCTTCTATTAAAATAGCGAAGAAATAGTTGGTCATTCTCGTGGTGGTGCTTTTTGTACAGAAAAATCCCATTCCTTCAGAAAGGGGATGATTTTGTGTCAAAGTGTGTGCAATAATGCGCGCCGTAGATGCTCATTCCATCTCTTATGCTCGCCTTCTGGCCTCATAAACTCAGGAATGACGCAGAGCCGTTTACGGTGCTTATCGTCCGATGACAGATGTCGCTTAGGCCTCATCAGACACCATGGACATAACGTTGAGTGAAGCACCCATTGTTGTCATAAAGACCTGTTTTAACGCCTGCTCCTGTGAGCAGGCGTTTTTTTATGGATAAAAAAAGGGGCCGGATGGCCCCCTGAAGCAGTGATTATTGCGGCGGGTTATTTTGCAACGTAAGCATCAACCCATCGCGGCGCATGGCCGCTGCTTCTTCCGGCTTCTTCAAACGGTCAAGCGTGTCGGCAAGCCAGGCATAGTCGAAGGCATCCGGGCGCTGTTTAAGCGCAGCGCGGAACGCGATGCTGGCTTCCTGCCACTCGCCGTGCTTCATCAGCGATTGACCCAGCGTGCTCCACAGCAGCGGGCGATCGCCAACGCTCTTGATCTGCTGGCGCAGCATTTTTTCCAGCTGTTCCGGGTTATTGGTGCGCAAACGCGGGATCAGCAATACCAGACGATCGTCATACTGACGTTTCAGCCCGTCAATGATGATCTGCTGCGCGGTGTCATGATCGTCACACTCAATTAAGTGCTCCGCCATGGCCACCTGAAGCGGCACTTCGTGGCGAGTTTTACGGCTCTGATTTTTCCACCAGTTTCGTAACCCATCACTGCCCTCGTCGGCACGCGCTTTATCCATTAAGCCAATCCACGCCTGCTGCTCGAGCAATGTACGATGGGCTTCATCGCCCACGTTCGCTTTCGCCATCGACGGGATGATGTCCAGCAGCGAACTCCATGCGCCGGTGCGGATGTAAGCCTGCTCAGCGAGACGAAGGACTTCCGGATGACGCGGCGTAATTTCCAGTAACTTATCGACACCGTGGCGTGCGGCGTGATCTTCATTACGCGCCAACTGTAAACGCACGCGAGTGATTTCAACCGGAATCAAGTCATTGCCGGCATTCTCTTCCGCACGTTGCAGATGCTGGTTAGCACGCGCTTCATCACCGCGCTGTTGTGCGGCCTCGGCGGCCAGCAGATAGTTAACCACCGGCTGTTCCGCGTGATCGGCGTTTTTCGCCATCAGCTTCTCAACCTGCTGATAATCGCCTTCTGCCAGTTTGAGCAGCGCCTGTTCCGTTTGCTTACGCGCGCGGCGGCGTTTGCGGCCCACGAACCAGCCGCGCGTATGCGCACCGGTGCGGAAAATGCGGCGCAGCACCCATTCGAGGGCAAACAGCACCACCATGATAAGGATCATGATGATCACTAACCCGGTGACGCTGGTTTCCACGTTGTAGTTATCCGTTTGGATCAGGACATAACCCTGGTGCCCGGCGATCATCGGGCCGACGACGATCCCGGCGATCAACAGTGCGAAGAGTAATAAGACTTTCAACATAATTACTCTCCTTGAGGCGCGGCAGGGGCGGGCGCGGGCGTTTCAGCCGGTGCGGCAGCACCGGGCTGCGCCATCAGATTACGCACGCGCGTCTGCATCAGTTTTTCCAGAATCGGCTGGCTTTGCAGCGTTTCCGGCACGTTCATGGTGATGCTCTGCTGACTGAGTTTGTCTACGTCATCAAGGAAGCTTTTCGTGGTGGCATCGTCGGTATCGTAGTAGGCGCGAACCCACGTCGACACGTTATCCAGCGCCTGTTTGTAAGTCTCTTCCTGATGACGCGGTACAGCCTGCGCCGCGACTAACAGACGAGAGCGAATGTTTTCGCGCAGGTAGACGTCCTGATTCGGCGCTAACAATGGCACAGCGGTTTCATCACGACGGCGAATGGTAATAAAGCTGTCCATAAAGTTCTGCCAGCTTTTTTGCAGATTCACGCGCCATTCGTTAATTGAGCTGGAGAGCTCATCGCTGTCGGCATCCATCGGTGAGTCGTCGGTGTTGTTGTCCGCCAGACGCAGGTTATCCACCTGATTCGCCAACTGATTCACTTTCAGGATGATACCGTCGTAGTCCACCTGAGAAACCGCGCCCAGGCTGGCGATATCTTCGGTGATGGCGCGACGGGCGCTAATCAGGCTCGGGTCGTTCATATCGGCCAGGCTGGCGTCGGCGCTTTTTAGCAGCGCGGCGGCGGTGGTGACATCCTGATCGCTCCACAGCTTGCGGCCTGCCAGCTTCACGAGGAAGTCGGACTGTGCCAGCAGCCAGGTTTTCGCATCGGTCCCGGAGATGGCCGCTACTTTTTGCTGCACTTCATCCAGTTGCTTCGCCAGCGTATCGCGCTGGTTTTGCGCCTCGGCAAGCTGTGCGGCCTGCTGTTTCAGCAGGGTGTCGAATTGCGTTTTTTGGTCGTCCTGCGCTTTTTGCAGCGCGACGAGTTGATTCGCCAGCGTGTCGTTGGCGGTGGTTTGATTTACGGCCTGCTGTTTTCCCCAGCCATACAGCCCCACGCCCGCCGCCAGCGCGATCGCGATCGCCACGGCGCTTAGCACCAGGCTGGTTTTCGCGCCGCCGGTTTTCTTGTCGGCGTCAGTGGGTTTTTGTGCTTCTGGCTGTGGCGTGGTCACCACGGCCTCCCTGGTCTCTTCAACCACGGCGGAGTTTTCTTTTTGATCCGTCATTATGGCTTCCAGTTTTGAAGTTATTGTAGTGCGCGCAGCAGCGCATCGTTGTCAGCGCTATCGGCAACCTGAATTTCCTGCCAGCCCAGCTCCCGGGCCAGTTGTGCAAGACGCTCACTGACAACCAGCAAACGGCAGCGCAGCAGCCAGTGCTCGCGATACCATTGCGGAATGAGTGCCCAAAGTTGGTGTAACATTTCCCCGCTGGTGACGACGAGGGTCGACACCTCACGTTTTTGCCAGCGCATGGCTTCTTCCGCGCCATCATAATGGACAGCGCTGCGTTGATAACATTCACAGAATGTGACTTCAGCGCCGCGTGCGGCCAGCGTTTCGCCTAACAGTTCACGCCCGCCATTGCCGCGTAAGATGAGCGCTTTCTTACCCGCAATATTTTGTAATTCAGGTAATTGTAGCAAGACTTCGCTGATTTCCCGATCCAAAGGATACCGCACCTGGCAGCCGCTCACCTGATGCAACGCCAGCGCGGTGCTGCGCCCAATGGCGAAACAGGCCGCTTGTTGCGGCCAGTGCTGGCCCTGCTGCTGCAATTGAGACTGAGCAAAAGAGACAGCGTGTGGCGATAACGCGAAGAGCAAATCATCAGAGCGCAGGGTATTCAGTGCGGGAGAGAGGCGCTCAAGTTCGCGACCGGGGGTGATTTCAATCAGCGGAAAGCTCCAGGCCACTCGCCCCAGTGCGCGCAAACGGCTCACTAATTCTTCTCCTTTTGGAGATGGGCGGGTGACCAGGATACTCATTCGGGCTTCTCTCCGTTGTAAACGGCGGTGAGGATGTCGCGCGCTCCGTTGTTCAACAGTTCCTCAGCGAGCTCAACGCCCATGCGTTCAGCGTCTTCAGGTTTGCCGCGTCGTTCGCCGCGCACCATCTGTGAACCATCCGGCGCGCCAACCAGCGCTCGTAGCCAGAGTTCGCCGTCAGTCAGTTCGGCGTAGCTGCCAATTGGAACCTGACAGCCGCCTTCCAGACGCGTGTTCATGGCGCGTTCTGCCGTTACGCGGGTGGCGGTTGGCGCATCGTTAAGCGGTGCCAGCAGCGTACGCGTAACGTCATCGTCCAGGCGGCATTCGATGCCGACAGCACCCTGGCCGACAGCCGGTAATGATTGCTCAGGCGGCATCGCCTGTCGAATGCGAGCGTCAAGTTTCAGACGTTTCAGACCGGCGACGGCCAGAATAATGGCGTCGTAATCGCCGTTATCCAGTTTTCCAAGGCGCGTGCCGACGTTGCCGCGCAGGGAGCGAATCTCTAAATCGGGACGATATTCTGCAATCTGGCACTGGCGACGCAGGCTGGAAGTGCCGACGATGCTGCCTGCCGGTAAATCGTCCAGTGAGGCATAGTGGTTGGAGACGAATGCATCGCGCGGATCTTCACGCTCGCAAATGGTCACCAGACCCAGGCCTTCAGGGAAATCGACGGGAACATCTTTCATGGAGTGAACGGCGATATCGGCCCGGTTTTCCAGCAATGCCAGCTCAAGCTCCTTTACAAAAAGCCCTTTACCGCCCACTTTTGCCAGCGGGGTATCCAGGATCACATCGCCGCGGGTCACCAGCGGCACGAGTTCAACCGTAAGCCCCGGATGACAGGCCATCAGGCGATCTTTAACATAGTGTGCCTGCCAAAGTGCAAGAGGACTTTGGCGTGTGGCAATTCTCAAAACTTTGTCTAACATGCTTGTTACCGTCATTGTCGTCCACGGCCCATCCTAACATTGTTGCTTTAATGATGTTAGTTTTCACGGTGTTTGGGTAATGTCAGGGTGGCCCGTATTTTCTGGAAGTTTCCAATATAGTCCTAAACGTATTGTGGAATTTACAGATAACAAACGGTGCTACACTTGTATGTAGTGCAACTTTCTTTACGGTCAACCAGCAAGGTGTTAAATTGATCACGTTTTAAACCATTTGTTCGTCCGCACCACCATAATCATAAGGACGGGCGACAAAGGCCACGATTCTTGTTGAAATTCTAAAAACCTCCGTACTTCCCTTTACGGGCGCTACGCCAGGTTTTGAACATCAGGCGATATGTCTTGTACCTCTATATTGAGACACTGAAACAGAGACTGGATGCCATCAATCAACTGCGTGTGGATCGCGCGCTTGCTGCCATGGGACCTGCCTTCCAACAGGTTTACAGTCTGCTGCCGACATTATTACATTATCATCACCCACTGATGCCGGGTTACCTCGACGGTAACGTTCCCAAAGGCATTTGCCTCTACACGCCTGATGAAACTCAACGCCACTACCTCGACGAACTTGAACTGCACCGTGGTATGCCGCCGCAGGCCTCGCCAAAAGGCGAGCTGCCGATAACCGGCGTCTACTCAATGGGCAGCACCTCGTCCGTTGGGCAAAGCTGCTCTTCTGACCTCGATATCTGGGTGTGTCACCAGTCCTGGCTCGATAACGACGAACGTCAACTTCTGCAACGCAAATGCAGCCTGCTGGAAAGCTGGGCCGCGTCGCTTGGCGTGGAAGTCAGCTTCTTCCTGATCGACGAAAACCGCTTCCGTCATAACGAAAGCGGCAGCCTGGGCGGCGAAGACTGCGGCTCAACCCAGCACATCTTGCTGCTGGATGAATTTTATCGCACTGCCGTGCGCCTCGCGGGGAAACGTATTCTGTGGAATATGGTGCCGTGCGAAGAAGAAGAGCATTACGACGACTACGTCATGACGCTCTACGCGCAGGGTGTGCTGACGCCGAACGAGTGGCTCGACCTTGGCGGGTTGAGTTCGCTGTCGGCGGAAGAGTACTTTGGCGCCAGCCTGTGGCAGCTGTATAAGAGCATCGACTCACCGTACAAAGCGGTGCTGAAAACCCTGCTGCTGGAAGCCTACTCCTGGGAATATCCCAATACGCGCCTGTTGGCGAAAGATATCAAACAGCGCCTGCACGATGGCGAGATCGTTTCATTCGGTCTCGACTCTTACTGCATGATGCTGGAACGCGTTACCGACTACCTCAAAGCGATTGACGATGATACGCGTCTTGACCTTGTACGCCGCTGCTTCTATCTGAAAGTGTGCGAAAAGCTGAGCCGCGAACGCGCGTGCGTTGGCTGGCGTCGTGAAGTGGTCAGCCAACTGGTGAAAGAGTGGGGCTGGGACGAAGAACGTCTCGCCATGCTGGATAACCGGGCGAACTGGAAAATCGATCAGGTGCGCGAGGCGCACAACGAATTGCTCGACGCGATGATGCAGAGCTACCGTAACCTGATCCGCTTCGCGCGCCGCAACAACCTGAGCGTCTCCGCCAGCCCGCAGGATATTGGGGTGCTAACCCGTAAACTGTACGCAGCGTTTGAAGCGCTGCCGGGCAAAGTGACGCTGGTTAACCCGCAGATTTCACCGGATCTTTCCGAGCCGAACCTGACCTTCATCCACGTGCCGCCGGGCCGTGCCAACCGTACCGGTTGGTATCTCTACAACCGCGCGCCGAATATGGAAGCGATCGTCAGCCATCAGCCGCTGGAATATAACCGCTATCTTAATAAGCTGGTGGCCTGGGCCTGGTTTAACGGCCTGCTGACCTCACGTACCCGCCTGTTTATTAAGGGCAACGGTATTGTCGACCTGGCAAAATTGCAGGAGATGGTGGCGGATGTTTCCCATCACTTCCCATTGCGCCTGCCTGCGCCGACACCAAAAGCGCTCTACAGCCCGTGCGAAATTCGTCATCTGGCGATTATCGTCAACCTGGAATATGACCCGACGGCGGCTTTCCGCAATCAGGTCGTCCATTTCGACTTCCGTAAGCTCGATGTCTTCAGCTTTGGCGAAGAACAAAACTGCCTCGTCGGCAGCGTTGACCTGCTGTATCGCAACTCGTGGAATGAGGTGCGTACGCTGCACTTCAACGGCGAGCAGGCGATGATTGAAGCGCTGAAAACGATTCTTGGCAAAATGCACCAGGACGCCGCTCCGCCGGATAGCGTGGAAGTGTTCTGCTATAGCCAACATTTACGCGGCCTGATTCGTACCCGTGTCCAGCAGTTGGTTTCGGAATGTATCGACCTGCGCCTTTCCAGCACGCGCCAGGAAACCGGGCGCTTCAAAGCGCTACGCGTCTCCGGCCAAACCTGGGGCCTGTTCTTCGAACGCCTGAACGTCTCGGTGCAGAAGCTGGAAAACGCCATCGAGTTCTATGGCGCTATCTCGCACAACAAACTGCATGGTTTGTCGGTGCAGGTGGAAACCAACCACGTCAAACTGCCGCAGGTGGTGGACGGCTTTGCCAGCGAAGGGATCATTCAGTTCTTCTTTGAAGATTCCGGCGAAGAGCAGGGCTTTAACATCTACATTCTGGATGAAACCAACCGCGCGGAAGTGTATCACCACTGTGAAGGCAGCAAAGAGGAGCTGGTGCGCGACGTCAGCCGCTTCTACTCGTCTTCGCACGATCGCTTTACCTACGGCTCAAGCTTTATCAACTTCAACCTGCCGCAGTTCTACCAGATTGTGAAAGTTGATGGCCGCGCGCAGGTCATTCCTTACCGCAGCCAGGCGATTGGCACTATCCCGCCGAGTAACCAGGATAACGACGCACCGTTATTGCAGCAGTATTTTTCGTAAGTATTGCGCGCCGTTGGTTACGGTAGGCCGGATAAGGCGTAGCCGCATCCGGCAACAAACCTCAGCGGAAGCTCACCGCCTCGCCCGCCTGCTGCGTTGCCGCCTGTTCCAGTAAATCCCAGAAGGTTTCGCCGCTACGGTCGCAAATCCACTCATCGCCTTTCAGGTCAAAATGGTAGCCGCCCTGTTTGGTCGCCAGCCACACCTGGTGCAGCGGTTCCTGACGGTTAATAATGATTTTGCTGCCGTTCTCAAAGCTGATGGTCAACACGCCGCCGTTGATCTCACAGTCGATATCGCTTTCGCCATCCCAGTCGTCCAGACGCTCTTCAATGGTCAGCCACAGGGTATCGGCCAGGCGATGAAATTCACTGTCGTTCATTGTTGTTTCCTGTTTTTAAGTGATGGCGGCAGTATAGCGGCATGGTGTCAGGGCTTCAAAGGTTGCTCAATGTCTTGTGCTTTGCGGCACTCTTCATCCGTCTTCAGGATGACGATGTCATCATTGGATGAAAACATGTTCTGATCCAGATTACGTGTCTTTGCCGGACAGGGCGACGCGGTTCGATAAAGTTGGCTACCGATCCAGGTATAAACATAGCGATTGTCATAAGCGAAACGCTCTGTGGTCTTCAGTGGTCCATCAATGGCAAAAATTTGAATATCGTCGCGTAATCGGGAAGAGCGCATAAAGTAACCATGGTCTTTCCCGGCGTTAATGCGTTGGTTCAGGAAAGGTGCAGAAGAGTCGAGCGTTAGGGTTTCCAGGGTGTCTTCACCAAAAGGAGACAATTTCGCAATGTACAGAGTATTTTTGTACTGCGCGATACGATCGGTGATGGGGTGAAATGCTTTTGGGTCAATATCGGGGAGTTTCTCCCATTGACTCCATTGCTGGTCTGTAGAGCGAAGCTTACGCCAGCTAACATCGTTTTCGCCGACGAGAAAAGCGCTCTCGCCATCAGAATATTGAGCAATGTTAACTGATGAGTTGTAGGGGATTCCCGTTGGAATAAACGCACCATCCTCAAGAAGTCTGCCGTCTAACTCTCCACTACGGTAGTCTGCCCAATAGCCATATCCTGAATGTCCGGTTTCCCAGTTCACCCGCACGGCCCTGGTATTGGGTGTTGGGTAGCGCCAAAGCTGTGAGCCATCGAATGCGTAAACATAACGATCGTCGTGTGCATACCATTTCTTGTAATGGGGGCTATCGCTAAGGTGAGCCTCACGCTCGTCAGGACCACGATAATCCATCAGGATAAGCGGCCCGGAGGACTCGAATACCTGGAGACCATCTTCTTCTTCACCACGAACTTGTAATTTGGTCAGTAAATAGCCGTGAGTTCTTCCCGCGTTAAAGCGTTTATCTATCACCAAACCAGGATTATCCAGCGTGACGATATCCAGCCTGTTTTCGCCAAATTCCGTTTTTTTGATGGTGTACAGTTTGTCCTGATACTGCGCGACGGTATTACTAAGAGGGTGAAATTGTTCTGGATCGAGGCCGGGTAGGACTTCTTGCTGGCATTCTGGCCCTTTGCGCCATGAAACAGAGTGTTCCTGCAAATTGAACGCCGCGCAGCTATTTGCCCTATCTTTGTCCAGATTTCCCTGATTCAGCACCTTCCGGTGCAGGCCGCTTTTATCTCGCCAGGTTAATAACGAACCGGGCATCCAGCGTACGACAGTAAATGTCTCCGGGTCGGCATCAAGCTGTTCGCCGTTGATCATCATTTCCGTGTGTGTACGGGCTAATGTATCCCAGGGGCCAAATGGTACGGCAACGCAGGGGTTAAACGTGGTGGAAAACTTTCCTCGCTGATCCCAGGACTTTTGCGCCAGCACGCGAAAACTCTCGGGGTCAGCGAGGCGATGCCCATCAACATATAAGAAATTAGCGTCACGTAATATCAGCCCCAGAACGTCAGGTTTCCAGGGGAAACGGAATTTCACCTGATGCAGCGTTTTGATATCTAAACTATTTTCTCCGCCATTGTCATCGGTGCGCTTGCCTTCGAAATAGAGGCTGTGTTTATCTGCGGCAAAATCACCCCATGCCTTGAACGAGGCGACATCGACGGGAGGTTTGTCTGGCGGGTTTTGCACAACTTCACCCGCGTAGAGGATATAGCGACCATCGCTATGCCAGGAATAATGAGGAAACCAGGCCTGTGCGCCCTTATAGAGGTAGTCGGTTGTCAAATCAGTCAGAGGCGGTTCTTTATCCCATTCGTCCAGTGTTGTCGGGTCTATTAATAAATTGGGTAACCGACGCAATCTCTTGTAATTCACGCCAGGAAGAGAAAGATTTGTTTCCTGATAAGGGCGCAGGTACACCACGCCTTTGCCTTGTTTCTGGTAAATATTATGCTCAGGCGCGGAAAGCCGACATCCCCATGCAGGCGCTAAGAACAACAAACAAGACAACAAACAAACCATATTGCGATATCGCATAAAGCCATCCTGGTGAGGTACATCATCCACAAAACCCCAAGTAAACCCTATTCCCCAACCTGAATACGTTACAATCATGACAATCCGCTGCTTTTCGGATTCCATAAAGAGATGCTAAACGCTTGCTTTTACGCCTTCTCCTGCGATGATAGAAAGCAGAAAGTCTTGAACTACAGGTACCCTGGAATGAAGAACATTTTCCGACCGCTGGCCGTGTTGGCTGTGCTGTTTAGCCTTACCGGTTGCGGCCTTAAAGGCCCGCTCTATTTCCCACCGGCTGATAAAACGGCGCCGACGCCGACCAAGCCCGTGGATAGCCAGATCCAAACGGAATCGCCGGATCGTAACGATCGCGGTGATGACGGCGGCCCGACGCAGGTTAACTATTGATATCACCGTTCTGTTCCGCGTAACTGGAGTAGATAATGCAGTTCTCTAAAATGCATGGCCTTGGCAACGATTTTATGGTCGTCGACGCGGTGACGCAGAATGTGTTTTTCTCGCCGGAATTGATTCGTCGTCTGGCGGACAGGCATCTGGGCGTCGGCTTTGACCAACTGCTGGTCGTCGAACCGCCTTACGATCCCGATCTCGATTTCCACTATCGTATCTTCAATGCCGATGGCAGCGAAGTGTCGCAATGTGGCAACGGGGCGCGCTGCTTTGCGCGCTTCGTGCGTCTGAAAGGCCTGACCAATAAACGTGACATTCGCGTCAGCACCGCCAACGGGCGTATGGTATTAAGTGTGACGGACGACGATCTGGTTCGCGTGAATATGGGCGAACCGAATTTCGAGCCTTCGCAGGTGCCGTTCCGCGCCAACAAAGCGGAAAAGACCTATATTATGCGAGCGGCCGAGCAGACAGTATTGTGCGGCGTGGTCTCGATGGGTAACCCGCACTGCGTGATTCAGGTCGATGATGTTGAAACGGCGGCGGTTGAGTCGCTGGGCCCGGTGATGGAAAGCCACGATCGCTTTCCGGAACGCGCCAACATCGGTTTTATGCAGGTGGTTAAACGCGATCACATCCGTTTACGCGTCTATGAGCGCGGCGCGGGTGAGACGCAGGCTTGCGGCAGCGGCGCTTGTGCGGCGGTGGCTGTGGGTATCCAGCAGGGGCTACTGGACGAAGAGGTTCGCGTGGAGTTACCGGGCGGACGTCTGGATATCGCCTGGAGAGGCCCGGGTCAACCGTTGTATATGACTGGCCCGGCGGCACACGTCTATGACGGATTTATTCACTTATGAAACACGTCGGGGAAGAACAGCAGGAAGCATTAAGCGCGCTCGACGATCGCGCTGTCGTGGATTATCTGTTGCAACATCCTGAATTCTTTATACGTAACGCTGCGGTCGTGGAACAGATGCGTGTTCCACACCCGGTGCGCGGTACCGTGTCGCTGGTTGAGTGGCACATGGCGCGCGCGCGTAATCATATTCATACGCTTGAAGAGAACATGTCGCTGCTGATGGAGCAGGCGACGGCTAACGAAGGGCTGTTCTACCGTTTGCTGCATCTGCAAAATCGCCTGGCGAGCGCGGAAAGTCTCGACGATTTGCTGTTGCGCTTTCACCGCTGGGCACGCGATCTGGGCCTTGCGGGTGCGTCGATTCGTCTCTTTGCCGATCGCTGGCGTCTGGGCGCACCGTCGAAATACACCCAACTGGTGCTGTCACGTCAGGCGTTTGAACCGCTGCGTATTCAGCGTCTTGGTCAGGCGCATCACTATCTGGGCACGTTGAACGGCCCTGAACTGCTGGTGGTGCTGCCGGAAGCGAAAGCCGTTGGCTCGGTGGCGATGTCGATGATGGGCAGCGACGCCGATCTGGGCGTGATTCTGTTTACCAGCCGCGATGCGCATCACTATGAAGCCGGGCAGGGTACGCAACTGCTACAGGAAGTGGCGCTGATGCTGCCAGGTCTGCTGGAGCGCTGGATTGAGCGCGCATGAATGACGAACTTCTCTCTGCGGCAGTAACGCGTTTTCTGCGTTATCTGGGCGTCGAGCGCCAGCTTAGCCCGATTACGCTTCTTAATTATCAGCGTCAGCTTGATGCCATCATTGAACTGGCCCAGCAGATGGGCCTGAAGCGCTGGCAACAATGTGATGCTGCCATGGTGCGCAGCTTTGCCACCCGCAGTCGCCGAAAAGGGCTGGGGGCCGCCAGTCTGGCGTTACGCCTGTCGGCGTTGCGCAGCTTTTTTGACTGGATGGTGAGCCAGGGCGAGCTGCCCGCGAATCCGGCAAAAGGGATCTCCGCGCCAAAAGCCCCGCGTCATCTGCCAAAAAATATCGACGTCGATGACGTCAATCGCCTGCTGGATATCGATATTAACGATCCACTGGCGGTACGCGACCGCGCGATGCTCGAAGTCATGTATGGCGCGGGCCTGCGTCTTTCTGAACTGGTGAACCTGGATATCAAACATCTCGACCTCGACACCGGGGAAGTATGGGTGATGGGCAAAGGCAGCAAAGAGCGCCGCCTGCCCATTGGTCGCAACGCGGTGGCGTGGATTGAGCACTGGCTCGATTTACGTGGGCTGTTTGGTAGCGACGATGACGCGCTGTTTCTTTCTAAACTGGGGAAACGTATCTCGGCGCGTAACGTCCAAAAGCGGTTTGCCGAGTGGGGCATTAAGCAGGGCCTGAACAGTCACGTGCATCCGCACAAGCTGCGCCACTCATTTGCGACCCACATGCTGGAGTCGAGCGGCGATCTGCGCGGTGTGCAGGAGCTGTTGGGGCACGCCAATCTCTCGACTACCCAAATCTATACCCATCTTGATTTTCAACACCTCGCCTCGGTGTACGATGCCGCGCATCCACGCGCTAAACGGGGGAAATAATGCGTTTTTACCGACCACTGGGCCACATCGCCGCACTGACGTTTGACCTGGATGATACCCTTTACGACAACCATCCGGTGATTGATCGCACCCAGCAGGAATCGCTGGCGTTTGTGCGCAGCTATCATCCGGCACTGTGCCATTTCGAAAACCGCGATTTACAGCAACTGCGCGACGCGCTACGTAAAGCGGAGCCGGAAATTTATCACGATGTCACCGAATGGCGTCGCCGCGCACTGGAACTGGGCATGCTCAACGCGGGCTTAACCGCGCAGGAAGCGGCGATTGGCGCTAACGCGGCGATGGCCAATTTCGCGCAATGGCGCAGCCGAATTGATGTGCCGCAGGAAACGCACGATACGCTGGCAAAGCTTGCGGAAAAATGGCCGCTGGTGGCGATCACCAATGGCAATGCTCAGCCGGAGCTGTTTGGCCTGAACGATTATTTTAAGTTTGTGCTGCGCGCCGGGCCGGATGGCCGCTCGAAGCCATTTGCCGACATGTACCATCTGGCCGCTGAAAAGCTGGATGTGCCGCTTAACGCCATTCTGCATGTAGGCGATGACCTGACGACGGACGTCGCGGGCGCTATTCGCAGCGGGTTACAGGCATGCTGGATCAAACCTCAAGATGCAGACCTGATGCAGGTGGCGGATAGCCGTTTACTGCCGCATATCGAAATTTCCCGGTTGGCATCGCTGACCTCGCTGATATAATCCTCAATAGTTCTGTATAAAATTCCAGGGGTTTTGGCGGATGGCGCTACGCTTATCCGCCCTACGGTAACGTAGGCCCGGTAAGCGAAGCGCCACCGGGCATTTCGCAGTTTATCTATTCTTAACGCGGCGGTGCCATCAATGGACGTTTCTTACCTGCTCGACAGCCTTAATGACAAACAGCGCGAAGCCGTCGCCGCTTCGCGCACCAACATGCTGGTGCTGGCTGGGGCGGGCAGTGGTAAGACGCGCGTACTGGTTCACCGTATCGCCTGGCTGATGACCGTGGAAAACTGCTCGCCGTACTCCATTATGGCGGTAACGTTTACCAACAAAGCCGCGGCGGAGATGCGTCACCGTATCGGGCAATTGATGGGCACCACGCAGGGCGGCATGTGGGTCGGTACCTTCCACGGGCTGGCGCACCGCTTACTGCGCGCGCACCACCTGGATGCCAATCTGCCGCAGGATTTCCAAATCCTTGATAGCGAAGACCAACTGCGCCTGCTGAAGCGCCTGATCAAAGCCATGAACCTCGACGAGAAGCAGTGGCCGCCGCGTCAGGCGATGTGGTACATCAACAGCCAGAAAGACGAAGGGCTGCGTCCGCACCACATCCAAAGCTACGGCAACCCGGTTGAACAAACCTGGCAGAAAGTTTATCAGGCCTATCAGGAAGCATGCGATCGCGCGGGGCTGGTGGATTTCGCCGAGTTGCTGCTGCGCGCGCATGAACTGTGGCTTAACAAGCCGCACATTCTTCAGCACTATCGCGAGCGCTTCACCAATATCCTGGTGGATGAATTCCAGGATACCAACAACATTCAATACGCGTGGATCCGCCTGCTGGCGGGCGACACCGGTAAAGTAATGATTGTGGGCGATGACGACCAGTCAATCTACGGCTGGCGTGGTGCGCAGGTAGAAAACATCCAGCGCTTCCTCAACGATTTCCCCGGTGCAGAAACAATCCGTCTGGAGCAGAACTACCGTTCTACCAGCAATATTCTGAGCGCGGCGAACGCCCTGATCGAAAACAACAACGGGCGCTTGGGTAAAAAACTGTGGACCGACGGTGCGGACGGCGAGCCGATTTCTCTCTACTGCGCTTTCAACGAACTCGACGAAGCGCGTTTCGTGGTTAACCGTATCAAAACCTGGCAGGACAACGGCGGCGCGCTGGACCAGTGCGCCATTCTCTATCGCAGCAACGCCCAGTCGCGCGTGCTGGAAGAGGCGTTACTGCAGGCGAGCATGCCGTACCGTATTTACGGCGGTATGCGCTTCTTCGAACGTCAGGAAATCAAAGATGCGCTCTCGTATCTGCGCCTGATTGCCAACCGTAACGACGATGCGGCGTTCGAACGCGTGGTGAACACGCCGACGCGCGGCATCGGTGACCGTACGCTGGATGTGGTGCGCCAGACCTCGCGCGATCGTCAGCTTACGCTGTGGCAGTCGTGCCGCGAACTGTTGCAGGAAAAAGCGTTGGCAGGACGCGCGGCGAGCGCGTTGCAGCGTTTTATGGAACTGATTGATGCGCTGGCTCAGGAAACGGCGGATATGCCGCTGCACGTGCAGACAGACCGCGTGGTGAAAGACTCCGGCCTGCGTATGATGTATGAGCAGGAAAAAGGTGAGAAGGGCCAGACGCGAATCGAAAACTTAGACGAACTGGTGACGGCGACGCGCCAGTTTGCGTACAACGAAGAAGACGAAGATTTAATGCCGTTACAGGCGTTTCTGTCTCATGCCGCGCTGGAAGCGGGTGAAGGACAGGCGGACACCTGGCAGGACGCGGTGCAGTTGATGACGCTGCACTCGGCGAAAGGTCTGGAGTTCCCGCAGGTGTTCATCGTTGGCATGGAAGAGGGCATGTTCCCGAGCCAGATGTCGCTGGAAGAAGGCGGGCGTCTGGAAGAGGAGCGCCGTCTTGCCTACGTTGGCGTGACGCGTGCGATGCAGAAACTTACGCTGACTTATGCCGAAACTCGCCGCTTGTACGGTAAAGAGGTCTATCACCGTCCGTCGCGCTTTATTGGCGAGCTACCGGAAAACTGCGTGGAAGAGGTACGCCTGCGCGCCACCGTCAGCCGTCCGGTAAGCCATCAACGCATGGGGACGCCGATTTCCGAAAACGACACCGGTTATAAACTCGGCCAGCGCGTGCGCCACGCTAAGTTTGGCGAAGGCACTATTGTCAATCTGGAAGGCAGCGGCGAGCACAGCCGCTTGCAGGTCGCGTTCCAGGGGCAGGGGATCAAATGGCTGGTTGCGGCATACGCGAAGCTGGAAACAGTCTAACTGTCCGAAAAGTATCGTTATTTTATGAGAGTCTGCTAGCCTTACAGTGAATGAGGTAAATCTTACCATTTAGCATTCCGTTGCGTGTTGACGCGGTTTTTTTGCTGGCGTAACATGCGCGCACGATTACGCTAAGAGGACAAATGCCTTGGACACACCCAGTAGATGCTGGCTCACTCTCCTGTCATTCAGGAACAACTCCTAAGGCTATCCTCTTATGCTGATAGCCTTAGCGGTTGTCGGCGACTCGTGTCATTTCCCCGTCGCAATGAGTCAGGCTGTTTAATGGTCTGAAACCCAATTTGTTTCTGTGTGCCCACCGGCTGTCCGATAATTTTTTGCATTGGGAGTCCCGGTCATGCTGAGCGCATTTCAACTGGAAAAAAATCGTTTAACGCGTCTTGAAGCGGACGAAATCAGCCATCTCGCCAGTTCGGTGTGGGTTGATTTAGTCGAACCCGACGATGAAGAACGAAACCGTGTGCAAAAGGAATTGGGCCAGAACCTGGCCACGCGCCCTGAACTGGAAGACATCGAAGCATCCGCGCGTTTCTTTGAAGACGAAGACGGTTTGCACATCCACTCCTTCTTCTTCTATGAAGATGCGGACGATCACGCAGGTAACTCCACCGTGGCATTCACCATCCGTGAAGGGCGACTCTTCACCCTGCGCGAGCGCGAACTGCCGGCATTTCGTCTCTATCGCATGCGCGCCCGTAACCAGTCGATGGTGGACGGAAACGCCTATGAGCTGCTGCTCGATCTGTTTGAAACCAAGATTGAACAGCTGGCGGATGAAATTGAAAACATCTACAGCGATCTGGAAAAACTGAGCCGCGTCATCATGGAAGGTCATCAGGGTGATGAATATGACGAGGCGCTTTCCACGCTGGCAGAACTGGAAGATATCGGCTGGAAGGTGCGTTTGTGTCTGATGGATACCCAGCGCGCGCTTAACTTCCTGGTACGTAAAGCGCGTTTACCGGCGGTGCAACTGGAGCAGGCGCGCGAGATCCTGCGAGATATCGAATCCCTGCTGCCGCACAACGAATCACTGTTCCAGAAGGTCAACTTCCTGATGCAGGCGGCGATGGGCTTTATCAATATCGAACAGAACCGCATCATCAAGATCTTCTCGGTGGTTTCCGTGGTCTTCCTGCCACCGACGCTGGTAGCTTCCAGCTATGGGATGAACTTCGAGTTTATGCCGGAACTGAAGTGGAGCTTCGGCTACCCCGGCGCGATTATCTTTATGATGCTCGCCGGGCTGGCGCCGTATCTGTACTTTAAACGGAAGAACTGGCTGTAAGTTCGTTGCCTGATGGCGCTACGCTTATCAGGCCTACTTCCCCGTTCAAACATAGCGCCAAAGCGTAGGCCGGATAAGGCGAAGCCGCCATCCGGCACACGGTTATCCCCGACGTCCCCGTCGCTGCGTATACACCGCATCCATAATAAAGATCGCCAGTGCTACCCAGATAAACGCAAATGTCACCATTTTATCGGCACCCGGCGTTTCACCGTAGAAGGTCACCGCCAGGATAAACATCAGGGTTGGGCCGATATACTGGAAGAAACCCAGCGTCGATAAGCGTAAACGGGTGGCCGCACCGGTGAAACAGAGCAACGGAATCGTCGTCACCACGCCTGCGGCAATCAGCAGCAGATTCAGCGACCAACTGTTGCTGCCCATATGGCTGGTAGCGCTGTCGGCAATGCCAAACAGATAAATCGCCGCGACCGGCAGCAGCCACAGGGTTTCAAACAGCATGCCGGTTTGCGCATCGACAGCGATTTTTTTGCGCACCAGGCCATAGAAGGCGAAGCTGAACGCCAGACCGAGCGCAATAATCGGCAGCGAGCCAAACGTCCAGAGCTGTACCAGCACGCCGCAGGCAGCGAGGGCCACCGCCAGCCACTGCATCCGGCGGAAGCGCTCACCGAGGAACAGCATCCCCAGTAGAATATTCACCAGCGGGTTAATAAAGTAGCCCAGGCTCGCTTCCAGCATATGGTGGTTGTTCACCGACCAGATAAACAGCAGCCAGTTACCTCCAATCAGCACGGCGGAGAGCGCCAGCATGAAGATTTTCTTCGGCGTTTGCAGCAGCGCTTTCACCGTCGACCACTGACGGCTGATGCTGATCAGCGCCACCATGAAGAAGAAGGACCAGATCACGCGGTGCGTCAGAATCTCATCGGCAGGCACGTAGTAGATAAGCTTGAAGTACGCCGGAGCGATCCCCCAAATAAAATAGGCGGCGAGGGCGAGAAGCACGCCCTGCCGCGTCTGTTTGGCATCCATCGGAGTCATCCGTTACAAAAAAGTAAACTGATTTTACCCGATTTTACTGTTTATCCCACCATATATGTGGCGGTTGCGCTGGCGATGTGGACCTGCTCTTCGTTGTGCAGTTCCACGCGCGCGACGGCGACTTTATTGCCTGCACGCAGCAGGGTGCTGGTCGCGGTGAAGCGGTTACCGCGTCCCGGACGCAAATAATCGACGCGTAAATCGATGGTACCCATCCGTGAGAGACGCTGACGTAGCTCTTCTTCGTTGATGGTGTCGTGGCGCGTCAATGTGCTGCCCACACAGACCAGGCCTGCCGCGACATCCAGCGCTGAAGCAATCACACCGCCGTGCAGAATGCTTTGCGCCCAGTTACCCACCATCATCGGCTGGTTATTAAAGTTGAGTTTGGCGAAGTCTTTTTCATAACGTTCCAGCTCCAGGCCAAGCGCCCGGTTGAACGGCATGTGATAAACAAAGATTTCACCGACCAGCTTCAGCGCGGCATCGGCAGTGAGTTCAGAAGACATAACAATCCTATCATTGGTTAATGAAATGTTGATTTTATGCCTATGAAATGTTGTTTTCTACATTAGGAATCGATTACTGAGCATTAAATGCTTAAGTATGTAAAATGAGTGATATTCAAACATTCACTATAAAAATCTTTTGTTCAGGAGAACATGACTGATGCAGCTCACCCGGAGTTGGTTATTGGCGGCAGTGCTGCCTGTTTCAGCGTTCGCGCAGGAAGCGACAATTAAATCGGTTCACGACACGCCTGCCGTAAAAGGCAGTATCATGGCTAACCTGCTGCAGGAACATGATAATCCCTTCACGCTCTATCCTTATGAAAGCAACTACCTGCTTTACACCTGGACCAGCGATCTCAATAAAGAAGCGATCAGTTCCTACGATTGGGCCGAGCATGCGCGTAAAGATGAAGTGAAGTTTCAGCTCAGCCTGGCCTTCCCGTTATGGCGTGGCATTCTGGGCGATAACTCGGTGCTGGGCGCGTCGTATACCCAGCGTTCCTGGTGGCAGTTGTCGAACAGCGGTGAATCGTCGCCGTTCCGCGAAACCAACTATGAACCGCAGTTGTTCCTGGGCTTTGCGACGGATTATTCATGGGAAGGCTGGACGTTGCGCGATGTTGAATTTGGTTTCAACCATGATTCAAATGGTCGCTCAGACCCCACGTCTCGTAGCTGGAACCGCTTGTATACACGCCTGATGGCGCAGAATGGCAACTGGCTGGTTGAGGTGAAACCCTGGTATGTGGTGGGAAATTCCAACGACAACCCGGATATCACCAAATACATGGGCTACTATCGTCTGAAAGTCGGTTATCAACTGGGTGACGCGGTACTGAGTGCACAGGGGCAATATAACTGGAATACCGGTTACGGCGGTGCGGAAGTGGGCGTTAGCTACCCTATCAGCAAGCACGTTCGTCTTTATACCCAGGTATACAGCGGCTACGGCGAATCGCTGATTGACTACAATTTCAATCAAACGCGTGTTGGCGTGGGTGTCATGCTTAACGATCTGTTTTAACGCTGACTTTCCTATGACGTTGCGAGCATGGCCGAAGGAATTCGTCTAAAACGTTGCAGTTTAGAACGCAGGCGCTGAAAATAGCGCCTGTTTTTATTTTTCAGTAATCGGAGTCAATGTGGCACAGGCGGAAGTTTTGAATCAGGAATCGCTGGCTAAACAGGTTTTGCAGGAAACCTTTGGCTACCAGCAGTTCCGCCCGGGCCAGGAAAACATCATTGATACCGTGCTGGAAGGACGCGATTGCCTGGTGGTGATGCCGACAGGCGGCGGCAAGTCGCTCTGTTATCAAATTCCGGCGCTGGTGCTGAATGGCCTGACGGTGGTGGTATCGCCGCTGATCTCGTTGATGAAAGACCAGGTTGATCAGTTAATCGCCAATGGCGTGGCGGCGGCCTGCATCAACTCAACGCAGAGTCGTGAGCAGCAGCAGGAAGTCATGGCGGGCTGTCGTACCGGGCAGATTCGCCTGCTCTATATCGCCCCGGAACGCCTGATGCTGGATAATTTCCTGGAGCATCTCGCCCACTGGAACCCGGTGATGCTGGCCGTTGATGAAGCGCACTGTATTTCACAGTGGGGCCACGATTTCCGCCCGGAATACGCCGCGTTAGGCCAACTGCGTCAGCGCTTCCCGGCGCTGCCGTTTATGGCGCTCACCGCGACCGCCGACGACACGACGCGTCGCGATATCGTTCGCCTGCTAGGGCTGAATGACCCACTTATTCAAATCAGCAGCTTTGACCGCCCCAACATTCGCTACATGTTGATGGAAAAGTTTAAGCCGCTCGATCAGCTTATGCGTTACGTGCAGGAGCAACGCGGCAAGTCCGGCATTATCTACTGTAATAGCCGGGCGAAAGTAGAAGACACCGCTGCGCGTCTGCAAAGCCGTGGTATCAGTGCCGGGGCATATCACGCCGGGCTGGATAACGCCGTGCGGGCAGAGGTGCAAGAAAAATTCCAGCGTGATGACCTGCAAATCGTGGTCGCCACCGTGGCGTTCGGGATGGGCATCAACAAGCCTAACGTGCGCTTCGTCGTGCACTTCGATATTCCGCGTAATATTGAATCTTATTATCAGGAAACGGGCCGCGCCGGGCGTGATGGCCTGCCCGCGGAGGCAATGCTGTTTTACGATCCGGCGGATATGGCGTGGCTACGCCGTTGCCTGGAAGAGAAACCCGCCGGGCCGCTACAGGATATCGAACGGCATAAGCTCAACGCGATGGGCGCGTTTGCCGAAGCGCAAACCTGCCGCCGTCTGGTATTACTGAACTACTTTGGCGAAGGGCGTCAGGAGCCATGCGGCAACTGCGATATCTGCCTCGACCCACCAAAGCAGTACGATGGGTTGAATGACGCGCAGATCGCGCTCTCAACAATTTATCGAGTGAATCAACGCTTCGGGATGGGGTACGTGGTTGAGGTGATTCGCGGCGCTAACAATCAGCGTATTCGCGAGTTTGGCCACGACAAACTCAAGGTCTACGGCATGGGGCGCGATAAAAGCCATGAGCATTGGGTGAGTGTGATCCGCCAGTTGATTCATCTGGGCTTTGCGATGCAGAACATTGCTCAGCACTCTGCTCTGCAACTGACTGACGCCGCACGTCCGATTGTACGTGGAGAGATGCCGTTGATGCTCGCCGTGCCGCGTATCATTGCCCTGAAACCGCGCGTGATGCAGAAAGCTGCAGTGGGCAATTATGACCGTAAGTTGTTTTCCAAACTGCGCAAGCTGCGTAAAGCGATTGCCGACGAAGAGAACATCCCGCCTTACGTGGTCTTCAACGATGCGACGCTGATTGAAATGGCGGAGCAGATGCCGGTCTCTGCCAGCGATATGCTCAGCGTCAACGGCGTAGGGATGCGTAAACTGGAGCGCTTTGGTAAAGAGTTTATGGCGCTGATCCGCGCACATGTCGATGGCGATGATGATGAGTAGTCAACCGCGCTAAAAAGTGCCAATATAGTTACTCACTGAATTATTCCCCGCGAGTACGTTATGTTAACTCTGTTTCTGACAGTGGCGCTGGTGCACATCATTGCGTTGATGAGCCCGGGCCCGGACTTCTTTTTCGTGTCGCAGACCGCGATCAGTCGCTCCCGCAAAGAAGCGATGATGGGCGTACTGGGCATTACCTGTGGCGTGATGGTGTGGGCGGGCGTAGCGCTGCTCGGCCTGAACCTGATCATCGAAAAAATGGCGTGGTTGCACACTATTATTATGGTCGGCGGCGGTCTTTATCTCTGCTGGATGGGCTATCAGATGCTGCGCAGTGCGCTGAAAAAAGAGAATCACGCCGCACCGGAACCGCAGGTTGAGCTGGCGAAAAGTGGCCGCAGCTTTATGAAAGGGCTGCTGACCAACCTGGCGAACCCGAAAGCGATTATCTATTTTGGCTCTGTGTTTTCACTGTTCGTTGGCGACAGCGTGGGAGCGGATGCGCGCTGGGGCATTTTCCTGATGATTATCCTCGAAACCCTCGCCTGGTTTACCGTGGTGGCGAGTCTGTTCGCGCTGCCGACCATGCGTCGTGGCTACCAGAAAGCAGCGAAGTGGATCGATGGTTTTGCCGGTACGCTGTTCGCGGGCTTCGGCATTCATTTGATTATTTCGCGCTAACCCATTGACCCACTCCGAACCTATCGGGGTGGGTAGCCGCCTTAGTGCTGAAGCTGCTTAAGGTCATCCTGCGAAAGGCCGGTCATTTCCATGATGGTCTGAAAATCAAACCCGCGTTGCAGCATGGTTTTCGCGACGTCGAGAAGGGCTATTTGTTTGCCCTGTCGCATTCCATCACTCAATAATTTTTCCGCCAGAGTCATCAGTTCTTCTCCATGTTGCGGCACGCGCTGTGCCAGCCCATACAGTAATGTTTGAACGTCTTTTTCTTCACCTGCCAGCATCATGTATTTTACCAGGGTGCGGATTTGTTGTCCGCTCATCTGCTCTAACGTTAATAGCTGCGCCAGTTTATCCAGCAACGTTGCCATGTCGCGCTGGCGGATATGCTTCTGAACCAGCGTCAGAGCCGCCATGCTGCGGTGCTGCATGATTTCCTCATCGGGGATCAGGGTGATGTCGACCAGGGGAAATGCGTGAAAATAGAGCTCGCGCGCGGTGTCCGGATCCGGAAAAGCATCGAGCCAGTTCATTGACCAGGGGTAAGGGCTGCGCTTGCCCTGATAAAACAGAATCGGGATCACCAGCGGCAGGGTTTTGTTCCCGGCTTCCAGATGACGCTGCATGGTGGCAATGGCATAGCGAAGCAAACGAAAGGCCATATTCTCATCTGGTGAGCTTTGGTGCTCAATCAAAACATACACATACCCGCTTCCCTTACTGGTTTCCAGCGAATAGAGCACGTCGTTGTAATACTGGCGGAGATTCTCTTCTACAAAACTGCTAGCTTCCAGATGGAGCGTGTCGAGGCGACAGAGGTTTACCAGCGCAGGGGGCAGGTGAATTTCCATAAAGTCGCGCGCCGTTTCTGGCCGGGATAAGAATGCTTTAAAGACTGCATCATGAGGAGTGGTTGCATCCGCCATTTTTCATCATCCATGTGTGAAATCTGGCGGCATTCTGGCACTGAGATGAACGCGGTAACAGCGCGAAAAAAAAGTTTCAGCGCAGGTTCCGAGCTTACTCGAATGCGGGTGTTAACGTCTTTTCCCGTTCACTAAAATTTGCGGGCATGCCTCCATTTCACGCATGCCTCGCCGACGCCAGCAGCGCGCCAACCAGCATAAACAACGAACCAAACACCTTATTCAGCGCCTTCATCTGGCGTGGGCCTTTGATCCAACTTGCTATTCGTTGCGCCAGCGTGGCATAGCCAATCATCACAATAATATCGACCACAATGGTGGTGATGCCGAGCACCACATACTGCATCAACTGCGGCTGATGGGGCACGATAAACTGCGGGAACAATGCCGCCAAAAAGACGATGCTTTTCGGGTTGGTCAGATTCACAAACACCGCACGTCGATAGAGCTTTGAGCGTGACTGCGATTGTGCGAGGGTGTTGAGGTCAATTGCCCCCGCCGCGCGCCATTGCTGGATGCCGAGCCAGATAAGATAGGCTGCGCCCGCCCATTTCAGCACTTCGAAAGCGAGCACAGAACGGGAGAACAGCGTCCCCAGGCCAACGCCAACCAGCACGATATGAATCGCGAGCCCGGTCTGTAACCCGGCGATGGAGGCGACCGCGCCGCGATAGCCGTGGCTAATGGATGTCGTCATGGTATTGATCGCGCCGGAGCCCGGCGAAAGGCTGAGAATTATGGATGTCAGAAGGTAAGCAAACCACCACTCAAAGGTCATGAGAATCTCCCTGGTTATCTGTTTTTTATGCCACAATACGCTATTGTATGAAGGTTGTGTCAGGCCTCACAAAAAAACGATTTTCAGCGGTTAGCAGGGGTGGAAGCCCGATGTTTCAGCAGCAAAAGGACTGGGAAACAAGAGAAAACGCGTTTGCCGCGTTTGCGATGGGGCCGCTGACGGATTTCTGGCGTCAGCGTGAAGAAGCGGAATTTCGCGGCGTGGATAACGTTGCGGTGCGCTTCGTGCGGTTTTGCTCTGCGCATCACGATCGCGTAGTGGTTATTTGCCCGGGCCGTATCGAAAGTTACGTGAAGTATGCCGAACTGGCCTACGACCTCTTCCACAGTGGGTTTGATGTCTTGATTATCGACCACCGTGGTCAGGGGCGTTCAGGCCGAATGCTGTCGGATACCCATCGCGGCCATGTGGTAAAATTCAGCGACTACGTTGACGATCTGGCGGCATTCTGGGAACAGGAGGTCGCGCCCGGTCATTGGCGTAAGCGGTTTATTCTCGCGCACTCAATGGGCGGCGCGATTGCCACGCTTTTTTTGCAGCGTTATCCGCATCAGTGTGACGCACTCGCGCTTTGTGCCCCAATGTTCGGTATTATCATGCGCCTGCCTGAATGGATGGTTCGCCATATTCTCGATTGGGCTGAGGGCCATCAGCGTCTTCGGGAAGGGTATGCCATTGGCACCGGGCGCTGGCGAGCGCTGCCGTTTAGCCTTAACGTTCTGACGCACAGTCGCCAGCGTTATCGGCGTAACCTGCGTTTTTATGCCGATGAGCCGCGTCTGCGCGTGGGCGGTCCCACCTATCACTGGGTTCGCGAGGGGATCATTGCCGGTGAGCACATCATTGCCGGTGCGCCCCACGATACGCTGCCGACGCTTATCATTCAGGCGGAAGAAGAGCGTGTGGTGGATAACCGCATGCATGACCGCTATTGTGAACTTCGCTCAACGGCGGGGCATCCCTGTGATGGGGGTAAACCGCTTGTCATACAGGGCGCGTATCATGAGATCCTTTTTGAAAAGGACGCCATGCGCTCGGTCGCACTCAATGCTATCGTCGATTTTTTCTATCGACATACTTAAACCGGCATTTATGCCGCCAGGCTTAAAGGTAGAATTCTCTTATGTACCAGGTTGTTGCATCTGATTTAGATGGCACGCTCCTCGCTCCCGACCACCGCTTAACGCCGTATGCGAAAGAGACACTGAAATTATTGACCCAAAAAGGGCTTCATTTTGTGTTTGCGACCGGCCGCCATCATATCGACGTAGGGCAGATCCGCGATAATCTCGGGATTCAGGCTTATATGATCACCTCCAACGGTGCGCGCGTGCATGACACTGACGGTAATCTGCTGTTTGCTCACAATCTCGATCGCGATATTGCCGCCGATCTCTTTGGCGTAATGCACAGCAGCCCCGATATCATCACCAACGTTTATCGCGACGACGAGTGGTTTATGAACCGCCATCGCCCGGAAGAGATGCGTTTTTTCAAAGAGGCCGTGTTCAACTATCAGCTTTTTGAGCCAGGCCTGCTGGAGCCGGAAGGCGTCAGCAAAGTCTTCTTCACCAGCAGTAACCATGAAGTCTTGCTGCCGCTGGAGCAGGCGATTAACGCGCGTTGGGGCGATCGCGTGAACGTGAGTTTCTCCACGTTGACCTGTCTGGAAGTGATGGCGGGCGGTGTCTCCAAAGGTCATGCGTTGGAAGCGGTTGCCAAAAAACTGGGTTATAGCCTGAAAGACTGTATCGCGTTTGGCGACGGGATGAACGATGCCGAAATGCTGTCGATGGCGGGTAAAGGCTGCATCATGGCCGGGGCGCATCAGCGCCTGAAGGATCTGCATCCGGAACTGGAAGTGATTGGCTCTAATGCCGATGACGCGGTGCCGCACTACCTGCGTAAGCTCTATCTTGCTTAAAAAATGACGACTGAGTGTTTATTGCTCAGTCGTCAACCGTTCTCTTCGCTACAATGCGTGTTCATCTTCCTGAGAGACATTCATTGTGGCGCTACTCATTATCACCACTCTTCTGTGGGCCTTCTCTTTTAGCTTTTACGGTGAGTATCTGGCCGGGCACGTCGACAGCTATTTTGCCGTACTGGTGCGCGTTGGTCTGGCAGCACTCGTATTTCTGCCGTTTCTGCGCACCCGTGGCAACAGCCTGAAAACGGTCAGCTTGTATATGCTGGTGGGCGCGATGCAGCTTGGCGTGATGTATATGCTCAGCTTCCGCGCGTATCTTTACCTGACGGTGTCCGAACTATTGCTGTTTACCGTGCTGACGCCGCTCTATATCACCCTGATTTATGACCTGATGAGTAAGCGCCGCCTGCGCTGGGGCTATGCGTTCAGCGCATTGCTGGCGGTGATTGGTGCGGGGATTATTCGCTACGATCAGGTGACGGACCATTTCTGGACCGGCCTGCTGCTGGTGCAGCTCTCCAATATCACCTTTGCGATTGGCATGGTGGGATACAAACGTCTGATGGAAATCCGCCCAATGCCGCAGCATAACGCTTTTGCGTGGTTCTATCTTGGCGCGTTTTTGGTGGCGATTGTGGCATGGTCGCTGCTGGGCAATGCTCAGAAGATGCCGGAGACCACGCTGCAATGGAGCATTCTGGTGTTTCTTGGCGTGGTGGCTTCCGGAATTGGCTACTTCATGTGGAACTATGGCGCAACTCAGGTAGATGCCGGAACGCTGGGCATCATGAACAACATGCACGTGCCGGCGGGGCTGCTGGTTAACCTGGCTATCTGGCATCAACAGCCGCACTGGCCGACATTCATTACAGGCGCGCTGGTGATCCTGGCGTCGCTGTGGGTGCATCGAAAGTGGGTCGCTCCGCGCTCTTCACGAACGGAAGATGATCGCACGCGTGGTTCCGCGCTGAACGAATAAACGCCTCCGTGACCGGCTGACGCTGCTCGCCATCGCGCACAGCGGCGTACAGCCGGCTCCATAAACCCTCGCCCAGCGTTTTTGTCACCACCAGACCCTGGCGTTCAAAACTCTCTACCACCCAATGCGGCAGCGCGGCAATCCCCATTCGCGCGGCAACCATCTGAATCAACAATAACGTGTTATCGACGCTTTTCAGCGACGGGCTGATACCCGCCGGTTGCAGAAAGTGACGCCAGATATCCAGGCGCGAGCGCTGTACCGGATAAATCAGCAGCGTCTCGCTGGCGAGATCTTTCGGCGTAATGCGCGTTTTTGCCGCCAGTGGATGGTCAGGCGCGATAACCAGACGTACCTCATAATCAAACATCGGCGAATAGTGCAGCCCGCTGCGCGGCAGAATATCGGAGGTCATGACCAGATCCAGCTCGCCCTGCTGCAGCGCAGGTTGCGGGTCAAACGTGACGCCCGATTTAAAATCCATCTCCACCTGCGGCCAGTTCTTATGGAAGTTCTCCAGTGCAGGCGTCAGCCATTGAATGCAGCTATGACACTCAATTGCGATGCGCAGACGTGTCTGCTGCGGCTCGTTACAGGCCTGAAGCGCCTGACTGATTTGCGGCAGCACCTGGTTTGCCAACTGGAGCAGGATCTCGCCCTGCGGTGTAAAGCGCAGTGGCTGGCTCTTACGTACAAATAGCCGAAAGCCAAGGCGCTGTTCCAGATCGCTGAACTGGTGGGAAAGGGCGGATTGGGTCTGATGCAGCGTGGCCGCCGCAGCGGCGAGCGACCCGCAGTTCCGCAACGCTTGTAGCGTCTTCAGATGTTTAACTTCGATCATGAAAGTCCTTCACTTCGGCATGAACAATTTGCGCTTGAGGAATATACAGTAACCGCCAATTATGGATGTGTAAACATCTGGACGTCTAAAACATGAAAATTCCATAAGAGGCATACTATGACAATTCTTAATCACACCCTCGGTTTTCCTCGCGTTGGCCTGCGTCGCGAGCTGAAAAAGGCGCAAGAAAGTTACTGGGCGGGCAACTCGACTCAGGAAGAACTGCTGTCAGTGGGGCGTGAACTGCGCACGCGTCACTGGGATCAGCAAAAACAGGCAGGCATTGACCTGCTTCCGGTGGGCGACTTCGCCTGGTACGACCATGTTCTGACGACCAGCCTGATGCTGGGTAACGTTCCGGCTCGTCATCAGAACAGCGATGGATCGGTGGATATCGATACCTTGTTCCGCATTGGCCGTGGCCGCGCACCTACCGGTGAACCGGCGGCAGCAGCCGAAATGACCAAATGGTTTAACACTAATTACCATTACATGGTGCCGGAGTTCGTCAAAGGCCAGCAGTTCAAACTGACCTGGACACAACTGCTGGAAGAAGTGGACGAAGCGCTGGCGCTGGGCCATAAAGTGAAGCCCGTGCTGCTGGGCCCGGTGACCTATCTGTGGCTGGGTAAAGTCAAAGGCGAGGCATTCGATCGTCTGAGTTTGCTGAACGACCTTCTGCCTGTTTATCAGCAGGTGCTGAGTGAGCTGGCAAAACGCGATATCGAGTGGGTACAGATTGATGAACCGGCGCTGGTGCTGGAACTGCCGCAGGAATGGCGGGAAGCCTATCAATCCGCTTATGACGTTCTTCAGGGGCAGGTGAAATTGCTACTGACGACTTACTTTGAAGGCGTCACACCTAATCTGGATACCATTACTGCTCTGCCGATCCAGGGCCTGCATGTTGACCTGGTTCATGGCAAAGATGATGTTGCCGAACTGCATAAGCGCTTGCCTGCCGACTGGCTGCTCTCCGCCGGGTTGATTAACGGACGTAACGTCTGGCGCGCCGATCTTACGGAAAAATATGCACAAATCTGCGAGATCGTCGGCAAACGCTCGCTGTGGGTGGCATCGTCCTGCTCATTGCTGCACAGCCCAATCGATCTGAGTGTGGAAACGCGTCTGGATGCGGAGGTGAAAAGCTGGTTTGCCTTCGCTCTGCAAAAATGTGAAGAACTGGCGCTGTTGCGCGATGCGCTCAATAGCGGTGATACGTCTGCGCTGGCAGCGTGGAGCGCCCCGATTCAGGCGCGTCGTCACTCAACCCGCGTTCATAATGCGGCGGTAGCAAAACGTCTGGCGGCCATTACCGCGCAGGATAGCCAGCGTGCAAATGCTTATGACGTGCGAGCGCAAGCCCAGCGTGCGCGTTTTAACCTGCCTGCCTGGCCGACCACCACGATTGGTTCCTTCCCGCAAACCACGGAAATTCGCACCCTGCGCCTGGATTTCAAAAAGGGTAATCTTGATGCCAACAACTACCGCACGGGCATTGCGGAACAGATTAAACAGGCCATTGTGGAGCAGGAACGTTTAGGGCTTGATGTCCTGGTTCACGGCGAGGCCGAGCGTAACGACATGGTGGAGTACTTTGGCGAACATCTGGACGGCTTCGTCTTTACGCAAAACGGCTGGGTGCAGAGCTACGGTTCCCGCTGTGTGAAACCGCCGATTGTTATTGGTGACGTCAGCCGCCCGGCTCCGATCACCGTGGAGTGGGCAAAATATGCGCAGTCGCTGACTGACAAGCCGGTGAAAGGGATGCTGACTGGCCCGGTGACCATTCTCTGCTGGTCCTTCCCGCGTGAAGACGTGAGCCGTGAAACCATCGCCAAACAGATTGCGCTGGCGCTGCGTGATGAAGTGGCGGACCTGGAAGCCGCTGGAATTGGCATCATCCAGATTGACGAACCGGCACTGCGCGAAGGCTTACCGCTGCGCCGCTGCGACTGGGACGCGTATCTCCAGTGGGGCGTGGAAGCCTTCCGTATTAACGCCGCCGTGGCGAAAGATGACACGCAAATCCACACGCATATGTGTTACTGCGAGTTCAATGACATCATGGATTCCATTGCCGCGCTGGATGCAGACGTCATCACTATCGAAACCTCGCGTTCCGACATGGAGTTGCTGGAATCATTTGAAGAGTTTGATTACCCGAACGAAATCGGGCCTGGCGTATATGACATTCATTCACCGAACGTGCCGAGCGTGGAGTGGATTGAAGCGCTGCTGAAGAAAGCCGAACAGCGCATCCCGGCGGAACGCCTGTGGGTCAACCCGGACTGTGGCCTGAAAACCCGCGGCTGGCCAGAGACGCGCGCGGCGCTGGCGAACATGGTGCAAGCGGCGCAGAATCTGCGTCGAGGGTAAGTTTAACAGGCCCGGTAAGCGAAAGCGCTACCGGGCAAAGCGTTTATTTTTTCGCGCCATACTGCGCAAACCACGCCAGCATTCTCTGCCAGCCATCTTTCGCAGATTCCTCATGATAGCTCGGACGATAATCCGCATTGAACGCATGCCCGGCATCGGGGTAAACAATAATATCCGCTTTGGCATTCGCAGCGCGCAACGCCTGGCGCATGGTGTCCACCGTATCAACCGGAATGCCGGTATCCTGACCACCGTATAAACCCAGTACCGGCGCATTGAGTTCGACGGCGATATCGACAGGATGTTTCGGTGAATTCAGTGATTTATCGCCCAGTAATTTCCCATACCAGGCGACGGCGGCTTTTAACTGCGGGTTATGCGCGGCATACAGCCAGGCGATGCGGCCACCCCAACAGAAGCCCGTGATCATCAGGCGGCTGGCATCCCCACCATTGCGTGATGCCCAGTTGGCAACGTGGTCAAGATCGGCCAGCACCTGTGCGTCAGGGACTTTCATGACCAGATTATTAAAGAGGGTCGGGATATCGGCATAATCATTGGGATCACCCTGACGGAAATAGAGCTCCGGCGCGACGGCAAGATAGCCCTCTTTTGCCAGGCGACGGCAGATATCGCGGATATGTTCATGGACGCCAAAAATCTCCTGCACTACGATTACCACCGGAAGCGGGCCATCGCTCTGTTTTGGACGCGCGTGGTAAGCGGGCAGTAAATCGCCCTGAGACGGAATAGAGGTCTCGCCGGCAATAATCGCCTCGTCAGAAGTATGAACGGCAGTAGCGGCGTGAGGGGATGCGGCAGGTGCAAATCCAGGTTGGTTGTTGGTCATGGCATTCTCCGTACCTTTAAATGAGCTTTTAGCGCTTCTTTAATATAGACAAATCACAGTGCCTGAAGACGGGCGATTTTTGTGCAACAACGGAAGATATAACTTGTTAATGTGATGTGAATCACTTTTTGCGTGGAATCTTATGCAATATTTTTGACTCCAGGTGACGGTGGTCACGAAATGTTGCCTCCGTCTTCTGTAAAGTGGCTTTTTGCTTCTTCTGACAAACCCGATCCACAGAGGAGTTTTCTATGTCTAAGTCTGATGTTTTTCATCTCGGCCTCACCAAAAATGATTTACAAGGGGCTACGCTCGCTATCGTCCCTGGCGATCCAGAGCGTGTGGAAAAGATCGCCGCGCTGATGGAAAAGCCGGTCAAACTGGCATCTCACCGCGAATTTACCTCCTGGCGTGCTGAACTTGATGGCAAGCCGGTGATTGTATGCTCCACCGGTATCGGCGGCCCATCCACTTCTATTGCCGTTGAAGAGCTGGCCCAACTGGGTATCCGCACTTTCCTGCGCGTCGGCACTACCGGTGCGATTCAGCCGCATATCAACGTGGGCGACGTACTGGTCACCACCGCATCCGTTCGTCTGGACGGCGCGAGCCTGCACTTTGCACCGATGGAATATCCGGCAGTAGCGGATTTCGACTGCACCACCGCGCTGGTGGCGGCAGCTAAAGAGATTGGCGCGACCACCCACGTTGGCGTAACGGCCTCTTCCGACACCTTCTATCCGGGTCAGGAACGCTACGATACCTTCTCAGGCCGCGTGGTTAGCCGCTTCAAAGGCTCCATGGAAGAGTGGCAGTCGATGGGCGTGATGAACTACGAGATGGAATCCGCGACGCTGCTGACCATGTGCTCCAGCCAGGGGCTGCGCGCAGGGATGGTTGCAGGCGTGATTGTGAACCGTACTCAGCAGGAGATTCCGAACGCTGAGACGATGAAACAAACCGAAAGCCATGCGGTGAAAATCGTTGTGGAAGCGGCACGCCGCCTGCTGTAATCCTTCTTCTCTTCTTAAAGGCCGACACGTTCGGCCTTTTTCAATTTGCGTACCTCCTCGCAGGAAAACCCTTTCAAACTGGACATTTATACAGCACAATTCTATTTTTGCCGTAAGTCGTTCATGCAGGGGGCATTGTGGATATCGCCATTCTTATTTATTTTCTGGTTGCACTGGCGGGTGTTGCGCTGGGCTGGCTGGCCGCGAGCTATCGTGTGGCGCAGCAGCGGGCGGAACAACTGGCCGAAGAACGTGATATCTACGGCGAACTGAGCGCCGCGAAGCAACAGCTGGCGCAAAACGCGCACTGGCGCGAGGAGTGTGAGCTGCTGAATAATGAACTGCGCAGCCTGCGTGAAATCAACACCTCGCTGGAGGCCGATCTGCGTGAAGTGACCACCCGACTTGAAGCCACGCAACACCATGCTGAGGACAAAATTCGCCAGATGATCAACAGCGAGCAGCGTCTGAGCGAGCAGTTTGAAAACCTGGCGAATCGTATCTTTGAACACAGCAATCGTCGGGTTGATGAGCAAAACCGTCAAAGCCTCAACAGTTTGCTTACTCCGTTGCGCGAGCAGCTTGATGGTTTTCGTCGCCAGGTGCAGGACAGCTTTGGTCAGGAAGCAAAAGAGCGCCATACGCTTGCCCATGAAATTCGTAATCTGCAACAGCTGAATGAACAGATGACGCGTGAAGCCGTCAACCTGACGCGCGCGTTAAAAGGCGACAATAAAACTCAGGGCAACTGGGGCGAAGTGGTGCTGACGCGTGTACTGGAAGCTTCTGGCCTGCGGGAGGGTTACGAATACGAAACTCAGGTCAGTATCGAAACCGATACCCGCGCCCGTATGCAGCCGGACGTCATTGTTCGCCTGCCACAGGGAAAGGATGTCGTGGTGGATGCCAAAATGACGCTGGTGGCCTATGAGCGTTATTTCAATGCCGAAGACGATTACACCCGTGAACTGGCGCTCCAGGAGCACATCGCGGCGGTGCGTAATCATATTCGCCTGCTGGGTCGAAAAGATTATCAACAGCTTCCGGGGCTACGATCGCTGGACTACGTCCTGATGTTTATCCCTGTCGAACCCGCCTTTTTGCTGGCATTAGACCGACAGCCCGAACTGATCAATGAAGCTTTAAAAAATAACATTATGCTGGTAAGTCCTACTACTTTATTGGTAGCACTGCGTACCATTGCCAATCTCTGGCGTTATGAGCACCAGAGCCGCAATGCACAGCAGATCGCTGAACGGGCCAGCCGTCTGTACGACAAAATGCGCCTGTTTATTGATGATATGTCCGCCATTGGGCAGAGCCTGGATAAAGCGCAGGACAACTATCGTCAGGCGATGAAGAAACTCTCTTCCGGGCGCGGGAACCTGCTTGCGCAAACGGAAGCGTTCCGTCACCTCGGTGTCGAGGTGAAACGCGAGATTAATCCGGATTTAGTCGAGCAGGCTACGGCGCAGGATGATGAGTTTCGTTTGCGGCAAGGGATTGATTCTGAGGATGACGATCCCCTGGCCGCAGGTAACGGTTAACCCCGTTTGAGGGAGTGTGACGGGGTTGAATCGTAGGGCAATTGCGCCCAATCTGTTACACTCCATGAACATTTTCTTTATAAGCAGGCTTAGAGATGGCTGAGGAATCACAAGACACGACGCACTTTGGCTTTAAGACAATCGCCAAATCCCAGAAAGAAGACATGGTCGCTCACGTTTTCCACTCTGTGGCCGCAAAATACGATGTGATGAACGACTTAATGTCGTTTGGTATTCACCGTTTATGGAAGCGTTTTACCATTGACTGTAGCGGCGTTCGTCGTGGGCAGACCGTCCTCGATTTGGCAGGCGGTACGGGTGATTTAACGGCGAAGTTCTCTCGCATGGTGGGAGAAACCGGTCGCGTCGTGCTGGCTGATATCAACGACTCTATGCTGAAAATGGGGCGCGAAAAGCTGCGCAACCACGGTGTTATTGGCAACGTGGAGTATGTACAGGCGAACGCCGAAGCGCTGCCGTTCCCGGATAACACTTTCGACTGCATCACTATCTCTTTCGGTCTGCGTAACGTTACCGACAAAGAAAAAGCGCTGCGCTCGATGTATCGCGTACTGAAACCCGGTGGTCGCCTGCTGGTGCTTGAGTTCTCAAAACCGATCATCGAACCGCTGAGCAAAGCCTATGATGCTTACTCCTTCCACATCCTGCCGCGCATTGGTGAAATGGTGGCGAATGATGCAGAAAGCTACCGCTATCTGGCGGAATCCATCCGTATGCACCCCGATCAGGAAACCCTGAAAGCGATGATGCAGGATGCCGGGATGGATAGCGTTGAGTACTTCAACCTGACGGCAGGCATTGTGGCGTTGCATCGTGGCTATAAGTTCTGACAGGAGGGCCAGATGCCTTTAAAACCCTTAGTGACTGCCGGCATCGAAACGGCGCTGAACACTTTTCTGTGGCGTGAGCGGGCGCTTAAACCTGCCCGGCAGCGTCTGGTGGGGAAAGTGTTGCGCGTTGAACTCAAAGAGTTCACGTCGCCGCTGGTGCTGGTGTTTAGCGAGCGGCAGGTCGATGTGCTGGGGGCGTGGGAAGGCGAGGCCGACTGTACTGTCGCGACGCGTATCGGCGTCCTGCCGCAACTGCGTAATCGTCAGCAACTGACGGCACTCATCCGCAACGGTGACCTGGAAGTGCAGGGTGACATCCAGGTCGTGCAAAACCTTGTCGCGCTGGCCGACCTGGCCGAGTTTGACCCGGCAGAGTTGCTGGCGCCCTATACCGGTGATATCGCCGCCGAAGGCGTCAGTAAAGTCCTGCGCGGCGGCGCGAAGTTCCTGCAGCAAGGTCTGGCTCGCCAACAGCATTACGTGGCGGAGGCCGTTACCGAAGAGTGGCGACTGGCGCCCGGCGCGCTGGAATTAGCCTGGTTCGCTGAAGAGACAATGGCCGTGGAACGCGCCGTTGAAGCGCTGACGAAGCGGCTGGAAAAACTGGAGGGGAAATGACGCCAGGAGAATTACGGCGCCTGTATTTTATCATCCACACCTTTTTGAGTTACGGGCTCGATGAGCTCATTCCCAAAATGCGCATCACCCTGCCGCTGCGAATCTGGCGTCGGATGCTGTTCTGGATGCCAAATCGCCACAAAGACCGCCCGCTGGGTGAACGCATGCGTCTGGCATTGCAGGAGTTAGGCCCGGTTTGGATCAAACTCGGCCAGATGCTCTCTACCCGCCGCGATCTCTTCCCGCCGCATATTGCCGACCAGCTCAGTATGCTTCAGGACCGCGTTGCGCCGTTTGACGGCTTACAAGCGCAAAAGCTGATGGAAAAAGCGATGGGGGATCTCCCTATCGAAAGTTGGTTTGACGATTTTGATATTAATCCGCTGGCGTCCGCGTCGATTGCTCAGGTGCACACCGCGCGTCTGAAAGAGAATGGCAAAGAGGTAGTGATCAAGGTCATCCGCCCGGACATCCTGCCGGTTATCAAAGCGGATATGAAACTTATCTACCGTCTGGCGCGTTGGGTTCCTCGCCTGCTGCCAGATGGTCGTCGCCTGCGCCCGGTTGAAGTGGTGCGCGACTATGAAAAAACGCTGATTGATGAGCTGAATTTGCTGCGCGAAGCGGCGAACGCCATTCAGCTGCGGCGCAATTTCGAAGACAGCCCGATGCTCTATGTGCCGGAAGTGTACTCCGACTATTGCAGCGAAAACATGATGGTGATGGAGCGCATTTACGGTATTCCGGTGTCGGATACCGAAGCGTTACTGAAGCAAAATACCAACATGAAACTGCTGGCAGAGCGTGGCGTGCAGGTCTTCTTCACCCAGGTCTTCCGCGACAGCTTTTTCCATGCGGACATGCACCCGGGCAATATTTTTGTCAGCTACGAGCACCCGGAAGATCCGCAATATATCGGCATCGACTGCGGTATTGTTGGCTCGCTGAATAAAGAAGATAAGCGCTATCTGGCGGAGAACTTCATCGCCTTCTTTAACCGAGACTACCGCAAAGTGGCCGAGCTACACGTTGATTCTGGCTGGGTACCGCCGGATACCAACGTTGAAGATTTCGAGTTCGCGATTCGTACCGTTTGTGAACCTATCTTCGAGAAACCGCTGGCGGAAATCTCCTTCGGGCATGTGTTGCTAAACTTATTTAACACTGCGCGCCGTTTCAACATGGAAGTGCAGCCGCAGCTGGTGCTGCTGCAAAAAACGCTGCTTTATGTGGAAGGCGTGGGGCGACAGCTTTATCCGCAGCTCGATTTATGGCAAACGGCGAAGCCGTTCCTGGAATCCTGGCTGAAAGATCAGATAGGCATTCCGGCGCTGGTTCGCGCGTTGAAAGCAAAAGCGCCGTTCTGGATCGAAAAAATGCCCGAATTACCGGAACTGGTGTACGACAGTTTGCGCCAGAGCAAACATTTACAGAGCAGTTTGGATAAGCTTGCCGGCGACATCACCGTGCATCGTACCCGTCAGGGTCAGTCACGGTATCTCTTTGGTATAGGTGCTGTTTTATTATTGAGCGGTACACTACTGCTAATAAATCGCCCGGAATGGGGCTTCATGCCCGCGTGGCTCATGGGCGCGGGGCTGGTGGTATGGTTCGCTGGCTGGCGTAAAACGCGCTGAATTTTGCATCGCTATCACGAGGGCGCATACGTATAATGCGTCAATGGTTATTTCATCATCTATCACAGAGGAAGATGTATGGGTGGTATTAGTATTTGGCAGTTGCTGATTATCGTCGTTATCGTGGTTCTGCTTTTCGGGACTAAAAAGCTGAGCTCGCTGGGGTCTGATTTGGGTGCGTCCATCAAGGGCTTTAAGAAAGCCATGGGTGATGACGATGACAAGAAAGACAAGTCGACTCAGGATGCGGACTTCACTGCAAAATCAATTACTGATAAGCAGGAAGACGTGAAAAAAGACGAAGCGAAACGCCACGACAACGAGCAGGTGTAATTCGTGTTTGATATTGGTTTCAGTGAACTGCTGCTGGTGTTCGTGATTGGCCTTGTCGTGTTGGGGCCAAAACGTCTGCCGGTTGCGGTTAAAACGGTTGTTGGCTGGATTCGCGCGCTGCGCTCTCTGGCGACAACGGTGCAAAACGAGCTGACCCAGGAGCTTAAACTTCAGGAATTTCAGGACAGCCTGAAAAAAGTGGAGAAAGCGAGCCTGGATACCCTATCGCCAGAGCTGAAGGCGTCGATGGATGAGCTGCGTGAAGCGGCGGAATCTATGAAGCGCTCTTACTCCATCCACGATCCTGAAAAGGCGAGTGATGAAGCCAACACTATCCATAACCCGATAGTGAAGGACAGCGAGGAACAGCGCGCCGGGGTTACCCCGTCGACGGCCGAACATCAGGCCAGTACCGACGAGCAGGTACCATCCCCCGCTGAAACCCACACGCCAGAAGCGGCGGCGGTTGGTGACTCTGAAAAAGAGAAAAAAACCGCCTCCGTTCCTGATTCATCCCCTGCATCAAGTGATAAATCGTAAACATGGGCGTAGAAGATACTCAACCGCTGGTGTCGCACCTGATTGAACTGCGTAAGCGTCTGCTTAACAGCATCATGGCGGTGTTCATCATTTTTCTGGCGTTAGTCTATTTCGCCAACGATATCTATCAACTGGTCTCTGCACCGCTGATCCGGCAGATGCCCGTTGGGGCGACGATGATTGCAACGGATGTCGCATCACCGTTCTTCACCCCCATCAAGCTGACCTTCATGGTGTCGATTATCCTGTCGGCCCCGGTGATCCTTTATCAGGTGTGGGCCTTTGTTGCGCCTGCGCTGTATAAGCATGAACGCCGTCTGGTGGTGCCGCTGCTGGTTTCCAGTACGGTGCTGTTCTATACCGGTATGGCTTTTGCCTATTTCGTGGTGTTCCCTCTGGCGTTCGGTTTCCTGACGCATGCCGCGCCTGCGGGCGTACTGGTCTCGACCGATATCAAGAGCTACCTCGATTTTGTGATGTCGCTGTTCATCGCGTTCGGGGTTTCCTTCGAAGTGCCGGTAGCGATTGTGCTGCTTTGCTGGGTGGGCGTGACCACGCCGGAAGATCTGCGTAAAAAGCGCCCGTACGTACTGGTTGGTGCGTTCGTTATTGGTATGCTGTTGACGCCGCCGGATGTCTTCTCGCAAACCTTGCTGGCGATACCGATGTACTGTCTGTTTGAGGTCGGCGTGTTCTTCGCCCGCTTCTATACCGGCAAGCGAGCGACGCGTGACGAAGATGCGGAAGCCGAAGCTGAAGCCGATAAAAACGAAGAATAATATCACCGCCCGTCAGGGCGGTTTTCGTATGGAGCCGAGATGTTTGATATTGGCGTAAACCTTACCAGCTCGCAGTTTTCCCAGGATCGCGATGACGTTATCGCCCGCGCTCAGGCTGCAGGCGTCAGTGGGATGCTGCTGACCTGTACCAATCGACATGAAAGCGAAGAAGCGCAACGGCTGGCACAGCGGTTTGCCGGGTGCTGGTCCACTGCGGGTGTGCATCCGCACGATAGCAGCAGCTGGAACCCGGAAGTGGAAGCGAGCATCCGTAAACTGGCGCAGCAGCCGGAAGTGGTGGCGATTGGTGAATGCGGGCTGGACTTCAACCGCAATTTCTCTACCCCAGCAGAGCAGGAAGCGGCGTTTAGCGCGCAGCTGGCACTGGCGGCGGAACTGTCGATGCCGGTCTTTATGCACTGTCGGGACGCTCATGACCGTTTTCTGGCATTGCTCGACCCGTGGCTGAATAAGCTGCCGGGCGGGGTTTTGCACTGCTTCACCGGCACACGTGAAGAGATGCAGGCCTGTGTCGACCGCGGCCTGTATATCGGCATAACCGGCTGGGTTTGCGACGAGCGTCGCGGGCTGGAACTGCGCGAGCTGCTGCCCTTTATTCCGGCAGAGCGATTGATGATTGAAACGGATGCGCCTTATTTACTGCCGCGCGACCTGTCGCCAAAACCGAAATCACGACGCAACGAACCTGCCTACGTGGCGCACATCCTGGCGCAAATTGCCCACTGGCGCGGCGAAGAGGCTCAATGGCTGGCATCCGTCACTGACAATAACGTCAAGGCACTGTTTAATATTACGTTTTAGTTGCTGTCGGTTTTGCGAAAATCGGTGTTCTTCACGCTTTGCATGACCTGCTTGTTGAGCAGATTGAGCAGCAACATCGAGCGGGCTTCGCCGTCAGGTTCAGAGAAAATTGCCTGCAGACCTTCGAATGCGCCTTCAGTAATTACCACGCTGTCGCCGGGGTACGGCGTGCTGGGATCGGTAACGCCTTCCGGCTTATACACCGAAAGCTGATGAATAACACTGGAAGGAACCGTGGCCGGATGCATACCAAAACGCACAAAATGGCTGACGCCACGCGTCGCATTAATGGTAGTGGTATGAATCACTTCCGGGTCAAATTCAACAAAAAGGTAGTTGGGGAAAAGCGGTTCACTGACTGAAGTACGCTTACCGCGTACGATTTTCTCCAGGGTGATCATGGGCGTCAGGCAACTCACTGCCTGCCGTTCAAGATGTTCCTGAGCGCGCTGAAGTTGACCGCGTTTGCAGTACAGTAAATACCAGGCTTGCATAATGACTCTTTTCCACAATGTAGCGTGCAAGCATAACAAAAGTGTGATGCGATCGCGATGATAACTGATAGCGATAAGTCGAGCGTATTGGTTCACGTGATTTTAACAAAAATACAGCATCACAGCCGCATTCGCCGTATAATGAGGCGCTTACCAGGAGGCCATTAATTTCCCCATGAAATACCACGATCTACGCGACTTTCTGACATTGCTGGAGCAACAGGGCGAACTGAAACGTATTACGTTACCTGTAGATCCTCACCTGGAAATCACCGAAATTGCCGATCGCACCCTGCGTGCTGGCGGCCCGGCGTTACTGTTTGAGAACCCAACGGGTTACGACATGCCGGTGCTGTGTAACCTGTTCGGAACGCCAAAGCGCGTGGCGATGGGGATGGGGCAGGAGGATGTCAGCGCACTGCGCGAAGTGGGGAAACTGCTGGCCTTCCTGAAGGAGCCTGAACCACCGAAAGGGTTCCGTGACCTCTTCGATAAACTCCCTCATTTCAAACAAGTGCTTAACATGCCGACTAAGCGTCTGCGTGGCGCGCCCTGTCAGCAAAAAATTATCTCCGGTGATGACGTTGATTTATCGCGTATTCCGGTGATGACCTGCTGGCCTGAAGATGCGGCACCGCTAATCACCTGGGGGCTGACGGTTACGCGCGGCCCGCACAAAGAGCGGCAGAATCTGGGCATTTATCGCCAACAGGTGATCGGCAAAAACAAACTGATTATGCGCTGGTTGTCGCATCGCGGCGGCGCGCTCGATTTTCAGGAGTGGTGCGCGGCGCATCCGGGCGAGCGATTCCCGGTCTCCGTGGCGCTGGGCGCCGACCCTGCGACGATTCTCGGCGCGGTCACGCCGGTGCCGGATACGCTGTCGGAATACGCGTTCGCCGGTTTGTTGCGTGGGACTAAAACCGAAGTGGTGAAGTGCGTTTCCAACGACCTTGAAGTACCTGCCAGCGCGGAAATCGTGCTGGAAGGGTATATCGAAATCGGTGAGATGGCGCCGGAAGGACCCTATGGTGACCACACGGGTTACTACAACGAAGTGGATAACTTCCCGGTGTTTACCGTCACGCATATTACCCAGCGCGATGATGCGATTTATCACTCGACCTACACCGGACGTCCGCCTGATGAACCGGCGGTGTTGGGTGTGGCGTTAAACGAAGTCTTCGTACCGATTCTGCAAAAGCAGTTCCCGGAAATTGTCGACTTTTACCTGCCGCCTGAAGGCTGTTCTTACCGCCTGGCGGTTGTTACGATGAAAAAACAGTACGCCGGTCACGCGAAACGGGTGATGATGGGCGTATGGTCGTTTTTACGCCAGTTTATGTACACCAAGTTTGTTATCGTCTGCGATGACGATGTGAATGCGCGTGACTGGAATGATGTTATCTGGGCCATTACCACCCGTATGGACCCCGCACGGGATACAGTACTGGTGGAAAACACGCCGATAGATTATCTGGATTTTGCCTCGCCGGTTTCCGGTCTGGGGTCAAAAATGGGGCTGGATGCCACCAATAAATGGCCAGGAGAAACCCAACGTGAATGGGGGCGTCCGATCAAAAAAGATCCGGCGGTTACGGCGCGTATTGACGCTATCTGGGATGAGCTGGCCATTTTTAGCGACAGCAAACGCGATTAGCGCGGCTGTTCTGCCTGTTCAGGCACTGATGATTGGGGCACTATTCAGACCCTGAAATGACTATAAGATCCGACAGAGGGAGCGCATGACAATTTTAAGCTGTAAAGTGACCTCGGTAGATGCCATCACCGACACTGTATATCGCGTCCGTTTAGTACCCGAAGCCCCATTCTCGTTCCAGGCGGGTCAGTATTTAATGGTCGTGATGGATGAGCGTGATAAGCGTCCGTTCTCCATGGCCTCCACGCCGGATCAGCAGGACTATATCGAACTGCATATTGGCGCATCGGAGCTGAATCTGTACGCGATGGCGGTTATGGATCGCATTCTGAAGGATCGCGAAATTGTCGTTGATATTCCTCATGGCGAAGCCTGGCTGCGCGACGATGAAGAACGTCCGCTGATTTTAATCGCGGGCGGTACGGGCTTCTCCTACGTGCGCTCCATTCTGCTGACTGCACTGAAGCGTAACCCTAACCGTGATGTCACCATCTACTGGGGCGGTCGTGAAGAGAAACATCTGTATGACCTGGCCGAGCTGGAAGCGTTAACGGTTAATCATCCGAAGCTGAATGTTATCCCGGTTGTTGAGCAGCCTGATGATGAGTGGCGTGGCCGCTCCGGTACCGTGCTGACGGCAGTATTGCAGGATTACGGTACGCTGGCGGAGCATGATATCTATATTGCAGGCCGTTTCGAGATGGCGAAAATCGCCCGTGACCTGTTCTGCAATGAACGTCAGGCGCGTGAAGACCGCCTGTTTGGCGATGCGTTTGCCTTTATTTAAGCAATAAAAAACCCGCCCCTGACAGGCGGGAAGAACGGCAACTAATCTGTTAATGTGTAGGCCGGGACTCCGGCCTACAAGCACTTATACGCGTTCAAATACGGTCGCAATCCCCTGACCTAACCCGATACACATCGTTGCCAGGCCGAACTGGGCGTCTTTGCGTTCCATCAGGTTCAGCAGCGTGGTACTGATACGCGCACCTGAACATCCCAACGGATGACCCAGCGCGATCGCCCCACCGTTGAGGTTGATCTTCTCGTCTATCTGTTCTGTCAGCCCCAGATCTTTAATACATGGCAGGATCTGCGCGGCAAACGCTTCGTTCATTTCAAACAGGTCGATATCGCTTACCGACAGGCCCGCTTTTTTCAGCGCCAGCTTAGAAGCCGGAACCGGGCCATAACCCATGATAGACGGATCGCAGCCGACAACCGCCATTGAGCGAATGCGCGCGCGTGGCGTGAAGCCCAGTTCGCGGGCGCGACTTTCGCTCATGACCAGCATGGCGGAAGCGCCATCGGAAAGCGCGGAAGAGGAACCAGCGGTAACCGTGCCGGTGACCGGGTCGAATGCCGGTTTCAGCGTTGCGAGCGCTTCAACGGTGGTTTCCGGTCGAATCACCTCATCGTAGTTAAACTGCTTCAGAACGCCATCGGCATCGTGTCCACCGGTCGGGACGATCTCATTTTTGAACGCGCCGGACTGGGTTGCGGCCCAGGCACGTGCGTGAGAGCGGGCGGCAAAAGCGTCCTGCATCTCACGGCTGATGCCGTGCATCCGCGCCAGCATTTCGGCGGTTAAGCCCATCATGCCCGCCGCTTTAGCGACGTTACGGCTTAAACCTGGGTGGAAATCGACGCCGTGGCTCATCGGCACGTGGCCCATATGTTCAACACCGCCGAGAAGACAGGCGTGCGCATCACCGGTCATGATCATGCGCGCGGCATCGTGCAACGCTTGCATCGACGAGCCACACAGTCGGTTAACGGTATTTGCCGGAACTGAGTGCGGTACTTCCGCCAGAAGGGCGGCGTTACGGGCAATGTTAAAACCCTGCTCCAGCGTCTGCTGCACGCAGCCCCAGTAAATATCATCAAGAGACGCCGCTTCCAACGCCGGGTTGCGCGCCAGCAGGCTACGCATCAGGTGCGCCGAGAGATCTTCCGCGCGCACATGGCGGAATGCGCCGCCTTTTGAACGGCCCATCGGGGTACGAATTGCATCGACAATGACAACCTGTTCCATTGTGACTCCTTAAGCCGTTTTCAGCGTGCCAACCGGACGGGCTGGCTCCACTGCGGGATAATACGGTTCGTTATGACGCGCTTTATTGCGCAGACCTTCCGGCACGTCATACAACGGACCGAGGTGCTGATACTGCTGCGCCATATCGAGATATTTCGCGCTACCCAGCGTATCCAGCCAGCGGAATGCGCCGCCGTGGAACGGAGGGAAGCCCAGGCCGTAAACCAGCGCCATGTCTGCTTCTGCCGGGCTGGCAATAATGCCTTCTTCCAGGCAGCGCACCACTTCGTTGACCATCGGGATCATCATGCGGGCGATGATCTCTTCGTCGCTGAAGTCGCGCTTTGGCTGGGAAACGTCGGCCAGCAGGCTGTCGGTTTGTGCGTCTTCTTCTTTTTTCGGTTTGCCTTTGCTGTCTTCTTTATAGCGCCAGAAGCCGAGGCCGTTTTTCTGCCCGAAACGATTAGCCTCAAACAGGGCGTCGATAGCGTCGCGATAATCTTTCTGCATGCGCTGCGGGAAACCTGCTGCCATCACCGCCTGGGCGTGATGTGCGGTGTCGATACCGACCACGTCCAGCAGATAAGCCGGACCCATCGGCCAGCCGAACTGTTTCTCCATCACTTTGTCGACTTTGCGGAAATCCGCACCGTCGCGCAGCAACTGGCTGAAACCGGCGAAGTAGGGGAACAGTACGCGGTTAACGAAGAAGCCGGGGCAGTCGTTGACCACAATCGGCGTTTTGCCCATCTGGCTGGCCCAGGAGACCACTTTGGCGATGGTTTGCTCGCTGGTTTTTTTACCGCGAATAATCTCAACCAGCGGCATACGGTGCACCGGGTTGAAGAAGTGCATGCCGCAGAAGTTTTCCGGGCGTTCCAGCGCGTCGGCCAGTTCGCTAATCGGAATGGTGGAGGTATTAGAGGCCAGAACAGCATCCGGGCGCACTTTCTGCTCGGTTTCGGCCAGCACCGCTTTTTTCACCTTCGGATTTTCAACAACCGCTTCCACGACCACGTCGACACGATCGAACCCGGCGTAATCCAGCGTGGGCTGAATGGTGGAAATGACGCCTGCCAGTTTCAGACCATCAATTTTGCCGCGCTCAAGCTGCTTGTTCAGCAGTTTGCTGGCTTCCGTCATGCCAAGCGTCAGCGATTTCTCGTTGATATCTTTCATGATCACCGGCACGCCTTTCCAGGCCGACTGATAGGCAATGCCACCGCCCATAATGCCTGCGCCCAGAACGGCCGCGTGTTTCGGGGCATCGGTGGTTTTGGCGAGTTTTTTCGCCAGGCCTTTTACATACTGATCGTTCAGGAAGATGCCAACCAGCGCGCGCGCTTCATTGGTGTGCGCCAGCGGAACAAAGCTTTGGTTTTCCAGCTTCAGCGCGTCATCGCGTCCCAGACGGGCAGCGGCTTCAATGGTTTTCACCGCCGTAATCGGCGCCGGGTAGTGTTTACCCGCCGTCTGCATCACCATGCCTTTGGCGATAGTGAAGCTCATGGTGGCTTCCACTTTACTGAGCTTCAGCGGTTCCAGTTTCGGACGACGCTTCGCGCGCCAGTCGAGATCGCCGTTTATCGCCTGGCGCAATACGGCCAGCGCACCGTCGATCAGTTTCTCGTGTTTAACAACGCCGTCCACCAGACCGATTTTCAGCGCGTGTTCAGCACCAACATCTTTCCCGGCGGCGATAATTTCCAGCGCGCTGTCTGCGCCCAGCAGGCGTGGCATACGCACGGAGCCGCCAAAACCAGGCATGATCCCCAGTTTGGTTTCCGGCAGGCCGATGCGCAGGTCTGGCGTCGCTAAACGGTAATCGGTCGCCAGTACGCATTCGCAGCCACCGCCCAGCGCGTAGCCGTTCACGGCGGCGATGGTCGGAACCGGTAAATCTTCCAGACGGTTGAAGACGCTGTTGGCGAAATGCAGCCATTCGCTGAGTTGCTCTTCCGGCACCAGGAACAGCGAGAGGAATTCGGTAATGTCTGCGCCGACGATAAACGCCGCCTTTTCAGAGCGCAGTAGCAGCCCTTTCAGCTCTTTTTGTTTTTCGAGGACATCGAGCGCGTGACCGAGGCTGGCTACGGTCGCCGTATCTAATTTGTTCACCGAGCCGGGGGCATCGAACACCAGTTCGGCAATGCCATCTTCCAGCCAGTTGAGGTACAGGGTATCGCCTTTGTAGAGCATGTCAGTCTCCTGAATCCAGCAGTGTAATCTGGTCGTACCAGATGAGGCTGAGTGTGGTTTTTATGTTAATAAATTGCAAATTACTATTTAAATATTTGCTGGGGAGATCACGACTGGTGGAGATCACGCAGGTTCGGCGAGGTGTGCTAAGATGCGAAAACTTGAGGGCAAAAATGTACAAGGACTAAAAATGGAATCACTGGCTGCACTCTACAAAAATCATATCGCCACCCTGCAGGAAAGAGCGCGTAACGCGCTGGACCGCTTCAAGCTGGACGCGCTGTTAATTCATTCCGGCGAACTGATGAATGTGTTCCTTGATGATCATGCGTATCCGTTTAAAGTCAACCCGCAGTTCAAGGCCTGGGTGCCCGTAACACAAGTGCCGAACTGCTGGCTACTGGTGGATGGCGTCAACAAACCCAAGCTGTGGTTCTACCTGCCGGTCGATTACTGGCACAACGTTGAGCCGCTGCCGACCTCTTTCTGGACAGAGGAAGTTGAGGTCATTGCGCTGCCGAAAGCAGACGGTATTGCCGGGCAACTGCCGGCGGCGCGTGGAAATATTGCCTATATCGGTCCGGTTCCGGAGCGCGCGATTGGCCTGGGTATTGCTGCCGATAAGATCAACCCGAAAGGGGTGATTGATTATCTGCACTACTATCGTTCTTATAAAACGGATTACGAACTGGCCTGTATGCGCGAAGCGCAGAAAACGGCGGTCAACGGCCATCGCGCAGCGGAAGAAGCTTTCCGCTCCGGGATGAGCGAGTTCGACATCAATCAGGCGTATCTGACGGCGACCGGCCATCGCGATACCGATGTACCGTATGGCAACATCGTGGCGCTGAACGAGCACGCCTCTGTGCTGCATTACACTAAACTGGATCACCGCGTGCCTTCTGAAGTGCGTAGCTTCCTGCTGGACGCTGGCGCGGAATATAACGGTTATGCCGCTGATCTCACCCGCACCTGGGCGGCGCACAGCGACAATGATTTCGCCCATCTGATCAAAGACGTGAATGACGAGCAGCTGGCGCTCATCGCCACCATGAAAGCGGGTGTCAGCTACGTGGATTACCATATCCAGTTCCATCAGCGCATCGCAAAAATCCTGCGTAAACATCAAATCCTCACCGATATGAGCGAAGAGGCGATGGTTGAAAATGACCTGACCGGGCCATTTATGCCGCACGGTATTGGTCACCCGTTGGGATTACAGGTTCATGATGTCGCGGGCTTTATGCAGGATGACACCGGCACGCACCTGGCTGCGCCGTCGAAATATCCGTACCTGCGCTGCACCCGCGTGCTGCAGCCACGCATGGTGTTAACCATCGAGCCGGGCATTTACTTCATTGAATCTCTGCTGGCGCCGTGGCGTGAAGGGCAGTTCAGTAAGCACTTCAACTGGCAGAAAATTGAAGCACTGAAACCGTTCGGCGGGATTCGTATCGAAGATAACGTCGTGATCCACGAAAATAACGTTGAGAACATGACGCGCGATCTGAAACTGGCGTAATGGAAAGTTGGCCTATACCGGCGTCGCCGGTCACGTTTACTGAAGAGATTAAAAAGAGCCGTTTCATCACCCTGCTGGCGCATACCGATGGGGTGGAGGCGGCGAAAGCGTTTGTTGAGTCGGTAAGGGCGGAACATCCTGACGCCCGTCACCACTGTGTCGCCTGGGTTGCCGGGCGGCCAGATGACTCACAGCAGCTTGGCTTTTCAGATGATGGTGAACCGGCGGGAACGGCGGGTAAGCCCATGCTGGCGCAGCTTATGGGAAGCGGCGTCGGTGAAATTACCGCCGTGGTGGTTCGCTACTACGGCGGCGTGCTGTTGGGTACAGGCGGCCTGGTGAAAGCCTATGGCGGCGGCGTTCAGCAGGCGCTAAATCAACTCACAACACAAATCAAAACGCCATTAACCGAATATACTCTGTTGTGTGAATATGGTCAGTTGTCGGGGATTGAAACGCTGCTGGGGCAATTTTCTGGCGTCATTGTTGACAGTGATTATCAGGCATCGGTACAGCTACGCGTGGCGCTTCCGCAAGCGAAAGTGGATGCTTTTACAGCAAAACTGGCTGATTTTAGTCGTGGTTCATTGCAATTGTTAGCGATTGAAGAATAATCCCCCTCCTTACTTTTATACCAAAGGAAGCGCCAGAGATGCATTTTCGTGCCATAACCCGAATCGTCGGACTTCTGGTCATCTTGTTTTCGGGAACCATGATCCTTCCCGGCCTGGTGGCATTGATTTACCGCGATGGCGCCGGGCGGGCATTTACCCAAACCTTTTTTGTCGCGCTGGTGATTGGCTCGCTACTGTGGTGGCCGAACCGCCGCGAGAAAGGCGAACTTAAATCGCGCGAAGGGTTTTTGATTGTGGTCCTGTTCTGGACCGTATTGGGCAGCGTGGGTGCGCTTCCCTTTATCTTCTCTGAGCAGCCAAACCTCACGATAACCGATGCTTTTTTTGAATCCTTTTCCGGCCTAACGACGACAGGCGCGACGACGCTGGTGGGTCTTGATTCTCTGCCGCATGCGATTCTCTTTTATCGACAGATGCTGCAATGGTTCGGCGGTATGGGGATCATCGTGTTAGCCGTGGCGATTCTGCCCATCCTCGGCGTCGGGGGAATGCAGCTTTATCGTGCCGAGATGCCGGGGCCGCTGAAGGATAACAAGATGCGGCCGCGTATTGCGGAAACGGCAAAAACCCTGTGGCTCATCTATGTATTGCTGACCGTCGCCTGCGCGCTGGCGCTGTGGTTTGCGGGTATGCCGGCATTCGACGCCATCGGTCACAGCTTCGCGACTATCGCGATTGGCGGTTTTTCGACGCATGATGCCAGCGTGGGCTACTTCGACAGCCCAACGATTAACACCATTATTGCTATCTTCTTACTGATCTCCGGGTGTAACTACGGTCTGCACTTCTCCTTACTGAGCGGGCGGAGCCTGAAGGTTTACTGGCGCGACCCGGAATTCCGGATGTTTATTGGCGTTCAGTTGACGCTGGTGTTTATCTGTACGCTGGTGCTCTATTTCCATAACGTTTACAGCTCTGCGCTGACGACAATTAACCAGGCCTTCTTCCAGGTGGTGTCGATGGCGACGACGGCGGGCTTTACGACGGACAGCATCGCTCGCTGGCCGCTCTTCCTGCCGGTGCTGTTACTCTGCTCGGCGTTTATCGGCGGTTGCGCCGGGTCGACGGGCGGTGGTCTGAAGGTGATTCGTATCCTGCTGCTCTTCAAGCAGGGGAACCGCGAACTAAAACGTCTGGTGCATCCGAATGCGGTGTATAGCATCAAGCTGGGCAACCGTGCGCTGCCGGAACGTATTCTGGAAGCGGTATGGGGATTCTTCTCTGCGTATGCGCTGGTGTTCATTATCAGTATGTTGGCGATTATCGCGACCGGCGTGGATGACTTCTCCGCGTTTGCCTCGGTAGTGGCAACGCTGAATAACCTGGGGCCAGGGCTTGGCGTGGTGGCGGATAACTTTGCCAGCATGAACCCGGTGGCGAAGTGGATCCTGATTGCGAACATGCTGTTTGGTCGTCTGGAAGTCTTTACGCTGCTGGTGTTGTTTACCCCCACCTTCTGGCGCGAATAAGTGGAGCTTACGTTGAAAACATTAATTCTCTTCTCTACCCGTGATGGTCAGACGCGTGAAATTGCCGCGTACCTCTCTTCCGAGCTCAAAGAGCTGGGTATGGATTCCGAGCTGGTGAATCTGAATCGCACTCAGGACGTTGAGTGGGAACAGTATGACCGCGTTGTGGTGGGAGCGTCGATTCGCTATGGGCACTTCCATTCAGCGGTCGATCGTTTTGTGAAAAAGCATGCCGCGCAGATGCAGGCATTACCGAGCGCTTTCTTCTCGGTGAACCTGGTGGCGCGTAAACCCGAGAAGCGATCGCCGCAGACCAATAACTACACGCGTAAGTTTCTGTTGGCCTCACCGTGGCAGCCGGATGCCTGCGCCGTTTTTGCCGGGGCGCTGCGTTACCCGCGTTACCGCTGGTATGACCGCTTTATGATCCGTCTGATTATGAAGATGACGGGCGGCGAAACGGATACCCGTAAAGAAGTGGTTTATACGGACTGGCAGCAGGTAGCCCATTTCGCCCGCGAAATTGCGCATATTCCGCGCAAATAGCGCACGAATGTAGCGCATTGACTGGAAAATGAGCGAATGAAAAGTTTTTTGTATTTTATGCTTGCGAGATCTCAATTACTCCCTATAATGCGCCTCCACTGACACGGAACAACGGCCTCTAAGCCGCCGGGTTAGCAGGCTTCCTTCGGGAACGCCGCCAGAGAAAAGCGAAAATAAGCGCTTGACTCTGAAGGAGGAAAGCGTAATATGCGCACCTCGCAACGGTGAGCTTCACGCCGCGTTGCACTGCTCTTTAACAATTT